>JAKSBQ010000076.1 GCA_022361075.1 Opitutales bacterium
CATTCATGGTCACTACTGACGCTTCAAACACTGCAATTGGAGCTGTACTTTCACAAGCTGATCAGAACGGACACCAACACCCTGTTGCCTTCATCTCTCGTAAGCTGACACCTGCAGAATAGAACTATCCTGTTCACGAGAGAGAGTTGCTTGCTATCATATATACTTTTCAGAAATGACAACACTATCTCCATGAACCACACAAAACGATTGTTATGACTGATCATCAAACAATTCGTCATCTACCACACCAGGCTACTTAATCAGGACGTCAAGCTTGATGGACAGAATATCTTGAAGAGTTTGAAATCGAGTTCAAATACAAGCCAGATAAGGACAATCAAGTCGCCAATGCTTTGTCTAGACTGTCTACAAACAATGTGGAAATCAAGTCAGATAAATTCTTGCTGGACAAGATAAGAGAGTCTTATGAGGAGAATGAGTTCTTTGAGCCCATAGTCACTTCTTTAAGGAAGGGGAGTGATACTCGATATGACTCATATGAACTGATCAATGGACTACTCTACATCAAAGAAGGACATCGACTGTGTGTACCCTACAACAACGAAATAAGGACACATCTATTGTCAATGTGCCACGACCATGCAGGACACTTTGGTGTTGAGAAAACTCTTGACTTACTACAAAGAGAGTTATTCTGGCCAAAGGTGAGAAGATGAGTAGAAAACTACGTCTATTCATGTGACACATGCCAGCAAACACAAGCTGACAACATGAAGACAAGAGAATTAGCACATCCACTTGAAGTACCTGAAGCACCATGGACTGACATCACTATGGACTTCATGACAGGACTACCCACAACAAAGAAAGGTCATGACTGTATTGCAGTCGTTGTTGACAGATTAACTAAGATGAGACACTTCATTGCCATGCAAAAGGAAGCTGATGCTATGGAGTTTGCCGTGATATTCATCAGAGAAGTGATCAGACTTCATGGACTGCCCAAAAGGATTGTAACAGACCGTGATTCTAAGTTCACATCTGCTGTATGGAAAGAGATCATGAAGAACTTTGGAGTGAAACACCGACTGTCAACTGCCTTTCATCCACAGACTGATGGACAATCTGAAAACAGAATCAAGACCATCAGAAGAATGATGAGAGCCTACGTTGAGAAAGTAGAGTGGGATGAATACCTACCTATACTGGAGTTCGAGTACAACAATACTGCAAACTTCACAACGAAAATGACACCATTCTACACACTCTATGGCTTCAATCCATCAACACCTTTGACAAGAATGTTAGGACACAACTCAGACGTGCCTGCTGTTGAAGAACTTCATAAGAACATCAACAGAACCATTACTATTGCAAAGGATGCAATCAGAGAAGCTAGACAATCTCAAATCAAAGCTACAGACTCAAATCGAAAGGAGGAAGAGTTTGAAGTTGGAGACAAAGTTTGGCTATCTACACGCAATTTCAAAGTACCAAATCTCATCTCAAGAAAACAACAACCGCGTTATGTTGGACCCTATGAGATCTTAGTGAAATATCCTCTTAATTCTTACAAACTCAAGCTACCACAAGGATGGAAAATGCATGACGTTTTCAATGTGTCATTACTCAAGAGACATTATGACTCACCAGAAGAGTTTGAAACAAGAAAGTCACAACCACCAAAACC
>JAKSBQ010000009.1 GCA_022361075.1 Opitutales bacterium
TATGAGTACCCTCAGGCGTCGGCGTGCTTCATCCAGCACGTAGATGATACGATGGAGAGCATCATGAATCTGGCGACATCGGAGAGTCGACTGTTTAAATACGGCTCAGGAAGTGGAAGCAATCTCTCGAGAATTCGTGCTAAGGAAGAAAAACTCTCAGGAGGTGGAACTGCAAGTGGACCGCTTTCTTTCATGGAAATCTATGACACCATTGCTGGAACTGTTCGCAGCGGAGGTAAGACACGGCGTGCTGCGTTGATGAAAATTCTAGATACCAGTCACCCAGACATCGTGGAGTTCATGCAATGTAAGGTGGACGAGGAGAAAAAAGCGTGGGCATTAATTGAACAAGGATACGACGGATCTTTCGACGGGGAGGCTTACCGGACCGTTAAATTCCAAAATGCCAATTTGAGTATTCGCCCAGACAACGAGTTTATGAAAGCGGCTGTTGAAGGTCGTGAGTATTGGACGCGTTGGGTGAAAAATGGCGAGAAAGCTGAGAAGCATCAAGCTTCCAAGTTACTGGATATTGCTGCTGAGGCCGCTCATCTTTGTGGCGATCCTGGCATGCAATTTGATGATATCATCCATGAATTCCATACGTGTAAGGTCTCCGGGCGCCAGCATTCATCGAATCCGTGTTCAGAGTTTTTGTTTCTCGATGATAGTGCGTGTAATCTTGCAAGTATCAATTTGTTGAAGTTCACGACTCCCGATGGTTTCGACTATGAACGTTTCACCCAGGCATGTGAGATCTTGATCATTGCGCAGGATATTTTGGTGGATCACTCCTCTTACCCGACTCGAGACATCACTGCTAATTCTCACGCCTTCAGACCATTAGGATTAGGGTATTCGAATCTTGGGGCGTTGCTGATGGGGATGGGTTGTCCATACTCTGACCCTAAAGGAAGGACGCTAGCAGCACTCATCACTGCGATCATGAATGGAGCGGCCTACAAAAAATCTACTGAGCTTGCCAAGCGGATGGGGGCGTTTGAAGGACTAGACAATCCGAAGGTTTATTCTGCATATGATCCGTCGGAGGCGCAAGAAGGAGATAGTAACCGTGAATGCATGTTGGAAGTTTTGAAGCTTCACAAAGATGCGCTCAAGGAAATCGGTGAGGAGAAGTCCGAGTTTGATGATCTGTTGTCACACGCCACTCGTCTGTACAACAAAGCGATTTCGAATTTTGAGGAGTCGGGCGCTCGCAACTCTCAGGTAACTGTTCTCGCTCCGTGCGGAACAATTGGATTCCTTATGGGTTGCGACACAACCGGAATTGAACCAGCGATGGGGTTGATTCAATACAAAACCCTTGCTGGAGGAGGCATGCTTACGATCCCTAATCATTCAGTCGAGACAGGACTGCGTAAGCTCGGCTATGTGAACGGAGAATTGGATACCGTGCTGGATCACATCGAGAAGTATGGAACTCTTGAAACGGTAGAAGATGCGGTTTCGCCGATTGATGGAAAGCATCTGGCAGTTTTTGACACCGCGTTCATCTCTGGTCGGGGAAAACGGTCGCTGCATTACAGAGCGCACATTGATATGTTGGCTGCGGTTCAACCTTTTCTTTCAGGCGGTATCTCGAAGACGATCAACATGCCGAAGGAAGCGACTGTTCAGGACATCCGGGACGCATTCATCTATTCCTGGGAGAAGAAACTGAAAGGAGTGGCAATTTACCGCGATGGATCAAAAGGTATCGCTCCTGTCAAAACCAGAAAAGAAGAAGACGAGGAGAAGGATGAGACGCCGGTGGATGCAACGAATCAGATTACAGCCATTCCCTATCGCCAAAAGCTACCTGAAACTCGTCAATCGATCACCCACAAATACACCATTGGGCAGACCGAAGGCTACATTACCGTGGGCCTCTACGACGATGGGCGCCCTGGTGAAGTGTTTATCAAGCAATCTAAGGCGGGAAGTAGTGTTCAGGGCTTTACCGACACGGTCGCGATTCTGATTTCAATGTGCCTGCAGCACGGAGTACCGTTAACAGATTTGATCAGGAAACTGGGCTTCAGCAAATTTGATCCAAGCGGTTACACACGTAATCCTGACATTCCCATGGCTCATTCCTGCGTGGATTATCTGGTCCGCTGGATGGGCATGAAGTTTATTTCCGGGTATCGTGAGAAGATGAGCCCAGCAGCTGCGACCGAAACTGAGCAGGAAAAAGAAGAAGCTGCAGTTGAAGCGCCAGCTGTGGAAGAGTCTCCAGCTGCCACACAGGAGACTTTGAATTTGCTAACTCAATCACAAGGCAATCTAGTCTGTCCTGAATGCGGAAGTGGAAGAGTGCAGACTTCCGGAACCTGTGCGACATGTTTGGATTGTGGTACTTCCTTGGGCTGCAGCTAATTTCTTAGGAGAGCAAAACAACGAACTTCGAGGGCTGCCAATATTCTTGGTAGCCCTTTTTTACAGGATTTGGTTTTCTCTGAGAAAATTGATTAGGTGTTGTTCAAATTCGCGCCAAACGACAGGTAAGTCGTGGTTGGCGTCGTATTCGATGTATTGGACGTCATCGCGTGCGCTTCCGAGGTCACGACCGTTATTAACGGGGATGATGTTGTCCCGTTTCCCGTGCATGACGAGGACGGGAATATCGAGATTTTGGATTACCTCTTTGGTCCGGTATTTATCAGATGCAATGAACCCTGGAACCCCAAAACGCCAGAACATTCGCTGCATGGAGGTGAATGTAGAAGTTAAGATCATTGCTGCAGGAGGTCTGACCTCAGCGAGATCAGCAGCCACGGCTCCTCCGATCGAGCGGCCTTGATAGACTATTTTTTGAGGGTCGACTATGTCCTGCGCTAACAGCCACTCATGAAACTTGATCATGTCGCTACGAACCCGTTCTTTTCCGGGAGCTCCCTCCGAACGGCCGTAGCCTCGGTATTCGACCAAAAGAACGGAGATTCCATACTTGGAATACGTTTCGGGAAATTCCAGACAGTGATCCATCACCTCGTTGTTTCCGTGAAAAAAGATTAGCGCTGGAGCTTTGTCTGTTGCGGTTGCGTCAGGCGCCGGGAAAAACCAGCCTTCTACCTTCTCATTCGTATCTTCCGAGGTGATCCAAACCAAGGAGGCTCCCGGTGGTACAGGCCTGTCCACCTTCTCCTCGACGCTCATTGGCCATACGAAATCGCGTTGAGTCACACAGCCTGCCATAGTCAGTAGAGCATAGATCGAAACGACAAGAAAGGGGAGAATCTTGAGGTTCTTTTTCATCTGTGCAAAATTCATCTCACATGATGAAAATCGCGTCAATATGGTAGTTTAGTTCCTAAGTCTTTGGCCTTGCAAAAAACTATTCGTGGCAATCAGTGCAGTAGACTATAATGATGGAGATTAATGTTATTTCCAAGGGGCCATTGAACGGTGTTTTCTAAAGGCCTTATAAAAGTTTGCAGTAATTCAAATTCTGGTAAGGGATAAGTTTACCCATGCCAGATACTGTATCTTTAGAAGAGGAATATGACGTTATCATCATCGGAGCCGGGCTTTCCGGCCTGTCTGCGGGTATTCGGCTCTCCCAGTTTTTTGACAAGGTCGTTATTCTGGAGTCCCATAGTATTCCGGGAGGACTCAATTCTTATTATACTAAGGGAAAAAAACGTGAGCTTTACAGCTCGGGTCTACACACATTGACGAACGCAAATGTTACCCATCGCAAATGGGGATTGTCGTTAATTTCACGAAGTCTCGGAATAGCGGTAGAAGAGTTTGGAATTTCGCAGCCAGTGAGGAACTCGAGAATTACTGTTCCAGAGCTTTCAGTTGAGTTTTCGAACGATGCTGAGCTATTGCGTGGAGAGCTTGGCGCAAAACTGGGAGTTTCTGCAGATTCAATTTTAGCCTTCGAAAAGAAGGTGATTGAGCTTTGCGGTGATCCGTTCTCCTCCAATTCATCGAGTAATGAATTCCTGGAGCAATGCTATGACAATCCAATTGCGCGGGATCTACTAAAACTTCCTGTATTTACTTACGCGGGTTACGCGGAGGGAGATTTAGATCTGCGAACCTTTTGCCTGCTCTATCGTTCTATCTTTATCGATGGTTGTGGGTCTCCGGTCGACATGAAGCAGTTCCTGGAAGTGCTTGTGAGTAAATATAAAGAAAACGGAGGAGAGCTTCACTTCAGAAAGCAAGTGTCTGAAATATTGGCCAGTGAAGGAAAGGTGAGGGGAGTTAAGCTTTCAGACGGAAGAGAGGTTCGAGCGAAATATGTGCTGTCATCCTGTGGTGCGTTCGAAACTTCGGGACTTGTGGGTCATGTGGTGAAATTTGGGAGCCCTGGGGTTATCTCTCTTTTTCAATTAGTCGCTTCATTTGATGACTCTGTAGCGGAAAACGGAATGAAAGAGTCGCTTCATTTTGTGTCAACTGCGAGCCCGTTGAAGTGGAATTTTTCGAAAGAAGAAGATCTCTTAAAAGTAGTTACTTTTGCCGCACAGGACTCCTACGAGTTTCCATCAACGAAACATCAGCTAAAGATTTCGTGCTTTGATCAATATGATTTTTGGGATGGCCTTGATCGGGAGCGTTACAAAGAGAAGAAAGAAGCGCGAAAGGAGCAGCTTTTGGAGTTCACGAAGTCTTTTTATCCCGGATTGAATCAGCAGAAGATTCTCCAGTTTGACAGCTTCTCCCCTTTAACGATCAAACGCTACACCGCTCATGCGAACGGAACCCTCTACGGTGGCAGCGAGAAGTTTTTTGATGGCAGAACTCCAGTTGAGAATCTCTTCCTCATTGGGAATGATCAGGGAGGCATTGGCATCATGGGAGCTCTGACTAGCGGGATTTTGGTGTCGAATTATAATATTATCCTCCCGCAAGGTTAGATTCGGAAAATTCAGACATCGAATGTCCCATACTTTCAAACATTATCGAGGTGAGGAAATCTCTCGAATGAAATAAAAAGTGTTATTGATGCGATCATAAAATGTTCGTCTTCCTGGTGATCTACACTTTCACGCCCACTATTATTCAGCGAAAACAACCGGATTCACCAAATGTTTTGATCGGGCGTTTTTGGCAATTCAACTTAACCCGGACAGCGCTTGTTTTTACAATTGAGTTGGATTCGGGGCATCCCCGTAAACCGCCTTTGGGTCGAAGGCTTTCGAATCCTCGACAAAGCGAAGGTTTACAGGTGCTTCAGCTTTGCCAATGGGAACCTCGCGGTAAAAACAGGATCGGTAACCGACGTGACAGGAGGCTTCTTGTCCACCGTTATTTGGCTGAGTCAACTCTACCTCGATAACTACGCAATCTTGATCGTCATCAATCAGCATTCGCTTGACGTGTTGAAACATGCCTGAGCTTTCCCCTTTTTTCCAAAGCTTTTGCCGTGAGCGTGACCAATAGTGCGCCAAGCCGGTCTCGATAGTCAGAGCAAGAGCTTCCGGGTTCATGAAGGCAAACATGAGTACTTCATGACTTTGTGCGTGGATAGTTACACACGGAATGACTCCCTGCTGATCAAATTTGGGGGCGAGCTGCTCGCCTTCTTCTACTTGTTCAACACTTTTGCGTTTTGCAAAAATTGATAGATTTGCACTCATTGTTTTACCTTGAATGAGGCGAATAGCGATGCCAAGCTTAATGAAAGAGACTTTCATGTAGAATGAAACGCGACAACGGATTCCTGAAACGTATTTTGTACACTATCGAAAGTAGCCCTCTGCGTATGACTCAAAAGCGTGAGCGACTACTCGACGCACTGGTTGCATCGGATCGTCCAATTTCAGCGGCAGTATTGAGAGACAAAGCAGGTCTCCCGGATAGTGATCTGGTCACGGTGTACCGTACATTGGAAGCTTTTGAGCGGGTGGGAATCATTCAACGTATTCCACTTGAGGAGAGTGGTTGTCTTTTCGAAGTGACTGAACCAGAGGATCATCACCATCATTTTGTCTGCCGGGAGTGCCATCGAACCGAACGCCTTGATTTTTGTCTTGGCAAGGAGCTGGAGGAGCGAGCGAAGAAATTAGGATTTACTGAAGTTACTCACTTAATGGAAGTGTATGGACTGTGTGAAGATTGCCAACCAGTCCACGAATCCGTTGATTGCGTTGGAGGTTGAGGGCTTTACCTGAATGATAAGTAGATAGGTTTTGTGACAGGCCCTAGAATCAAATCTTGGTTTTCCGGATCGATCACCGCCGCTACGATCGCGAGGCTTACCTTATCTTCATCTATGCTAAAAGGCTTATTCGGATCGGCGCTGAAGTTGTAATTCTCGACGTTTGTGAAATCAAAGTGATCGGATACGTCTATCGTTGTGTCGGTCATCTTTAGATCGGCAAATTGGAACTCGACCGCATTGTTTGCCGGAAACGGCTCTTTGCTTAGCGCCTCTAACTGTTTGTGAAGTTTTTTATCGTAGGCTGTCACCGGTTGGATGAAACCCTTTGCTACCACCACTCGAACTATTTGTCCTGCCGAAGCAGATACAAGAATCTTCGGACCGCCTTCGGAATAGCTGCCAGTTTCGCCAGGCTCCATTCCGTTGACCGTGAGTTGCGCCTGGATATCGCGAGGTTGCTGCGTCGCGATGCCTTGCGAGCCAGCTTGAGTTGCGGTCGAGAATAGTTGACCTTTGGCCTTAGTACCGTCCTCGAAAGTGACAATGAAGGTCGACCCGATCAATTCTGCTCCTGAGATGCCTCCAACATCCCACTTCGGAGCGCTGGCTTGGTCGAGTGGCTTTTTTCTCGTTCCTGCGATGGAGTTGGGATCCATGTCGATTGAAAATCCGATGCTTTCTCCAGGGTTGAATCCATCGTCTTTGTCGGTATCAAAAGTAATCCTAAGTCCTCTATAGCCCTTGGTTCCTCCTTCGCCGATATAAACTTTTTTCTTGGACTGATCGAATGGTATAACTCCGGTCGTCATGTCGCTATTAATTTGAAGGGGTTTAGCCACACTGTCTCCTGCAAGGCCCTCGGGATCGAAAACGGAGTCAGGAAATAGAGCATTCGAGACATCCAGTTCAAACTCGACAATATTCTTGCCTCCGGTGTTCGACAACTGGAATGAGTTTTTGCCGTAATTCGATCGTTGAACGTTGTCTACGTTGGACATGATTTTCAGCACCGCCTCGCCGGTTGCTCCTGTTAAATCATCTGGCACTGGAATGGTAACTTCACCTGTAGCGGCCCATTCTGTCCCTCTTTGGAAGGTGCTGACAAAGGTGCTCATTTTGAGTTGTTCGGTTGAGTGCCCCAGCACTGTGTGAAAAATACGCCCGCTGCCGTAGTTAAGTGCCATTAATACAGGTTCATGTCGTCCGGTTCCCTTCATGTTTTTTGAAGAGTAAGCAGTCGCTAGGATGGTTACGTTTTCAGCGGGACCTCTCAATCGGTCATAAAGCTCATCTGGACCATGGGCGAATCTTTCCGGAAGCCCCTTCATTATGGGATGCTCTTGTTCTCTGACGACAATTTCAAATGTGTGTCGAGGACCATGAGAGCCTCCTCTGCCGGGAGACATGTCTCGAACCACTTCGCCATCTTCATTGATGTAAAGATAAGGACCGCTTTTCTCATCACGTCCGCTCCATCCACCGACACCTGTCATTTTATTGTATTCTACCCAATTCGGCCAAGCGTTGTTCGCAGCATGGTAGCTGACCATCCCTCCACCATTTTTCATGTAGTCTTCAAATGCTACCTGGGTAGCTTGGGGCCAGTCATGAGAACCGAAACCTTCGTTGACAACGATTACATCATATTTCCTGAACTCAGGTTTGTAGCTACCGTCTTTACCGCTTTTTGGAGTGCTGCGCGACAAATCGACTGTAAAACGATTGGTTTTTTCGAGGATCTCCTTAAGCACAGGAGTCGTTTCTTCATATTTATGATACTTTTGGGGACCGTCAACGATCAGAACTCTGATAGACTCAGCAACCATGATACTGTTTGTTGTAAACAAGATGATGAAAATGCTAATTGTCTGTTTAAGTAATATCTTCATAAGGGGGTATGTTTAAAAATTCAGGTGAAATTGAGTTACACCGTATTGAGAAACCATTATGGTTCAATTAAAAGACATGTTGTCCTCGTGAGAATACTCATCTTTCTCGCATAGGATATTATTCCCTATATGTCTAAGTATTAGAAAGGAGCCACTCTTTACTGAACGCTCGGCACCAGGCGACTGATATGGTTCGCCGTGATTTCGTTATTTGTCTCAAAAAGATACTACTGAAGCTGGATGCAGTCAGGAGTTTGTCTATATGCGCCGTGATAGGATCAATCCCGGCGAATGCTGTCCTCACGCAGTGCTCCTTGGGAAGGATCTCTGGCGATACGGTTTGGTAAATAGTCCTTTGGATACTCAGTTTTCCATTTATGGCCAAACAATCGAGAGTGGATGAGGGTGTTTTGGTAGACATCCCAATCAAACTCTCCCTGTTTACGCATCCATAGAGTGATGCATGAAGAACTGATCACAATGAAGATGGAGTATAGGATGGCGACCCACAGCATATCGTTCTGTAACGCGAAATCCGGAAAACTCAGCAGAATAATCGCAAAAGCGACGGGTGTGTTTTGAATACCCGTTTCGAGACTGATAGCCCTTTGTTGGATGGGGTAAGCACCGAGTAGTCGAGAGGCATTATATCCAAACAGAAAACCAGTGAGCCCTAGAGCAATCGTCGCTACATAGATGGGCCAGGGTGTACTAAATATGAGAGTGTGGTGACGGTAGAATGCAGTTCCCAAAAGATAGACAATCACAATCATGCCCATGAATCCGGCCGTTTCCTCAGCTACCTTAGCCCATCCTGCAGTAAACCTTCTTAGAATCATACCGCCACATACCGGCACGAGAACGAGAACCAACGATAGAACGATATCTTTCGTGGGCATGACGAAGATTGCATTGCTTCCCAATTCTTCAGATATTTTCTGAGTAAAAGGGCTTGTGTAAAGCTGTAGGAGGAAAGGCGTCATGAACAGCGCAAACACGGTGGATGCAGTCGTCATAGAAATGCTGAGAGCAACTTGTCCGCGTGCAAAGTAGCTAAATAGATTCGAAGTCGTCCCTCCCGGTAAACAGCCTAACAGAATGAGAGCAATTGACATCGCTGGCGGCAGGTTAAGTAGCAGAGAGATTGCCAATGCTATCAATGGCATGAAACCAAATTGTGAGACAAATCCAATAAGGA
>JAKSBQ010000405.1 GCA_022361075.1 Opitutales bacterium
ATCTTGCAATTGAATGGCTTGGTGAAGGAAGGGATCCTGAAAAACCCTTTATGCTGGCTTATCTGCACAAGGCTCCGCATCGTCCCTGGTGGCCGAGGCCCGACAAGTTTGCCGAATATACGGAGAAGGAATACCCGTTGCCTGAAACCCTTTTTGATAATTATGAGAATCGTGGGGCTGCAGCCCGCGAAGCGGAGATGAATCTGCTGCTGCACATGCAATACGAGCATGACAGCAAAGTGCGGCCGGAGACCTTGGAAGAGATGGGAGAGGTGACTCCTGATGTCGCTGCTTTCAAAAACGGTTTTTACGGACCCTACAACCGCGCGACAACCGAGCAGAAAGCGGCATATGAACCCACTTTGCAGAAGATCAACGAGGAGTTTCGCAAGAAGTGGCCTAAGATGTCGGATCGTGAGAAGATGATCTGGAAATACCAACGCTACATGCAGGATTACCTGGGCTGTATCGACTCAGTTGATGAGAACATCGGGCGTGTGTTGGACTACCTCGACGAGTCTGGCCTAAGCGAAAATACGATCGTGATCTACACCTCTGATCAGGGTTTTTATCTCGGAGAGCACGGATGGTTTGACAAACGTTTCATTTACAACGAGTCGTTCAAGACTCCGCTGCTCGTTCGTTGGCCTGGGGTTATCGCTGAGGGTTCAGCATCCAGTGAAATGGTGCAAAATATCGATTTCGCTCCGACACTCCTTGAGGCCGCTGGAGCGGAGGTTCCAGACGACATGCAAGGGGTGAGCTTGTTGCCTTTGTTGTCTGGTGATGAGGATTCATGGACTCGGGACGCAGTTTACTACCATTACTACGAATACCCGGCAGTGCACATGGTGAAGCGTCATTATGGCATCGTGACCGAGGAATACAAACTCGTTCACTTTTACTACGACGTGGATGAATGGGAACTCTATGATCGCCTGAACGATCCGCATGAGATTCGAAACGTGTATGAAGATCCTTCTTACGCCGAGATCGTCACCAAACTAAAGCAAAAACTCGCAGATCTGAGGATTCACTACGGTGATTCAGAAGAGTTGGATCAGCATTATCTGCAGATCTATCGCGATAAGGGGATCATCGACTGATCAACCCTCATCTTTGTAGATCTTCATTGAGATCTGAACCTTGCAGTATTTTTCGATCATCTCTGGGTGAGACAGCAGTATTTGGGGATCCTTACCTGTGGACGAGATCTTAAGGAAACCTTCCTCGATTTCCCCACGCTTTGCAGTCCCCGCAATCGTAATGTTATCGAAAGCGTTCGTGGCGTCAGAGTTGAAGAGGATTTCGCCGGAATTCAGGTCAAGAACACGCACGAACTCGATTTCCATCTCCATCGCGGTGGCACAGGGGTCGATGCGAAGGGTGTTGGGTCGGTTTTCGAAAGGTAATTTTTGCTCAAATAGAACCGCATGAACATTGCCTTTTGCAGGTGGAATGAAGCTTTGAACCGCAGATGTTTCTTCTGAAAAGGCTCCATCGACTGCCCAGTAAACCTGAAAACGCTCCGAAATCGCTTTTTCATCACGCATCTCTGCGTCCTTCCACAAACGAGCAAGGATCTTCGCCATTTTGGGGCCTTGCAAACTCCAGTCTTTTTCGTGCTTGTGCATCATGTACTGGATAAGGTTTGCGCGGGCGGCGTTTGCGACTGAAAAGACCATCGAACCGAACGAGCGTCGGTAATAAAACAGAACCTCAGGCAGGACGTCGTTTTCGACTCCAGCATCGTCGAGTGTTAGCAGGAAATCCCAGTCTTCGTAGGAATTCATGTTTTCGTCATAACCTCCAACTTCCTGCATGACTTTCTTTCGGAACAAGTTGGTGCATTTGCCGTGGGTGTTCATGAACGGCATCAGAAGGTCGACGTAACCAATTGGTACGTAGGCAGTAGTGAATGCGCCAAAATTTTTTGTGTAGCAGGATACGTAACCGAGCTCAGGGTTGTTTTCGAGCGCGGTGACGGCTTTTGCGATGTATTCCGGATGAATGGTGTCGTCGGAATCAAGAGGTAGGATGTAATCACCCCTAGCGGTGTTGATTCCTGCATTTCGAGCGGAACTGAGTCCTCCATTTGGTTTTAGAATCTTCGTGTATTTTTCATCGTCAAGCTGCTCAAAAACTGCTTTTGAAGCAGGGCAGGGGGAACCGTCGTTTACGATGACGATCTCGATGTTGGGGTAAGTCGATTGCTCGACACTGTTCAGTGTCTCAAGCAGGGTGTCGGACTGGTTGTAGTAGGGGATGACAACCGAAACCGACGGCCTGTTTGTCTGTTTCCAATCAGAGGTTTTCTCCGAGGTTGCCGAGTTGTAGTTGCTTTCGATTCGTTGAACGATCGGCAGTGGCTCGGTTAGCTCTTTTGCCCTCTCGATGGCACGAGCAGAGACCGTTTTGAGGTTTTCCAAATTCGAGGATACCTTGAGGATCTTTTCGGCGAGTTTTTGAGGATCGAGTGGGTCGATGTGATAGCCGCTGGTTCCGTCTTCAATCATTTCAGCCATACCCCCGGACGATGATGCCATCACCACACAACCCATTGCCATTGATTCGAGACACGCGTTTGCCCAGTTTTCCCAACGGGAGGGGAGGATGCAAATACCGGTCTCGTGCAGCACTTGGCTGACCTGAGCGTATTCCACACCTCCTTTGAAGAGGATTCGATCTTCAAATCCGGGTGGAATTCGCTTTTTCAGGATATCGGTCAGCGATTGGTTGAAAAACTGTGCGCTACGTTCCTTCCCGTAGATCTCAAATATGAACTCGGGATCATTTTTGAGCACCTCAACAGCCGCATCGATAAAAACATCTACCCCTTTACGAACCTGAACGGATCCGAGAAAGCGCACGACTTTAGCGAGCTTAGGTGTCCACTCTTTTTCCTGATCAGAGAAATTGAGATAGAGTGGATAGGGGCAAATTTTAATGTCCTTCCGAGCGATGCGTTTTTCGAAATAGTCCGCAAGTGACTGGGAGGGCGAGGTGACCTGATCGGCGTGCTTTATACAGTAGTCCTCCATCGCGATGTCACACTCGTTTTCGGCGTAGAAAAGGTATTCCTCGTTTATCTTGTCCAGAAATGACAAAGGCGTGTGACATTTTACGATGAGCTTGGAGTTCACAAATTCGTTGAAAAGCCTTTTCGCCCGGATCGCGATGAATCCTTCACCGCAATACTCTGCAAATTCTGCAACGTCGAAACCGCCCTTGTTCTCAAGTTCTTTAAGACCTTCGTACACCCGGTGAGCGTATTCGTTGTTATAGGAAAAAAAACCGCCTTGAATGACTTCCGGTACCGGTGGAAGGTCAATCAGTTTCAAGCCATCAGGCAGATGATGGCGGTTCTCATCGTTGACACAGTTGGTTAGTAAAAAGACTTCATGCCCGCGTTCCAACATTGCTCGGCAAACGTTGGAAATATAGGTGCCAATGCCACCTCCTGTGATTGGGCCAAATTCACGGCTTACGTAAACTATTCTCATTATTCAAATCGATATGAAAGGCACTCAGTGACCTTTTTATACTCGGGATAAGACATGTCTATGAATCTCGTTCGGCCTTCCCAAGTAAAGCCTAATTCTCCAGCGTGTGGTGATCTTTCAAAATGCAAAAGGGCAGACTTTGGCATACGAACTCTCAATTTTTGCCCGTCTTTTCCAGTCAAGGACAGACCGAGACGATTTTGATGGAGGGAAGGAGTCCACTCCACCTCCAGAAATTGAACAAATCCATCAGGATAAGAATTGTGGTCTGTGTCCGTGATGCCGAAAAATTTAATCGAGTTACGTTTAGGATCCTTTTCAGCAGGATGTGCAGAGATGGTCAGCTCGACGATTTCGTCTTCAACAGCGGCCGAAGATTGGGATGCGGCGATACTTGAGAGTAGGTCGTTGTCGCTCAAAGATCCAGTGCCGATTGTGATTTGCCCGGATGAGGAGCCATAAAGTGAGACTTCTTGTTTCGTTTGTTTGGAAAGATTCTCAACGACTACGATTCCACTGTAGGCGTGAGTCAGGAAAACAAGTGAAGTGTGCTGCGGAAGATTGATCTCCAGCTGACATTCTGCGGCGGCGAGTAGTGCGAACCCCCTTGGTGAACCCTCACTTTTTCGAGGTTCCCATCCTTCGGGCAGAAGAGTCTTGAGTTCAGGAACCAGGAGCGTTCCCATCTCTTTGTCCAAAATATCTAACAGCCAGACCTCGCTGCCGCCAGATGCTTCCTCTTTCAAACCCGTAACTGTGATTCGGATGTGTTCAAGGACCGTTTCCCCTGTTCCGTGAAGAGGATCAGCGACCAGATATTCCCGACCACGAGAGAGGTTGAGAACGTTTTCTAAGGTGGATTCAAGATTTGTGTATCGTGTAGGCCCCAGCAAAGAAAGCAGACTCTGAAAATGCTTTAGAAACCACTTCGATCCAAAATCAATAATTTCACTGTAATCAATGGTATTCGCGACAAATTGGAAGAATTCGAGACGTTCGCTGTCGGTTCGTAGAAATTTATGTGGGCGGATTATTTTTGTTTCTTTCAGCCATGAGTCAGAGGGTGTCCAATTGATCTCTGAGTCTTCCTTATCGAGACACCAAAGGTAAATATTACCGTTTTCCCGGTAGGGCTCGATAAAGCCTTCAATTGCATCAAGGATCTCAGGAGAGCTTGAAGAAACTAACACGCAAACAGACTCGCTCGCACCTTCGTAGCGGTAGTTTTGTCTCCAATCTTTGACAAGCTGCTTGAAGGAAGGCAGGTCCAGATTTGAGCGTAACAAGTTCTCTTTTGCTTTAAAACTCTCCAGCGATTCTCCTATCAGCTTCTTTTGATGGTCAACGTCGGGAACCACTCCCTTTTGTGAACTCAGGCTATCAGAGCTATGAATACGGTAGCGAACTAGATACTCATCAGAGATGTTTGCAAATCTTGCCCCGACTCTAGCGCACTTACACCAAAAATGCCAATCTTCGTGAACATGATGTTCACCTAATCCAAAGTCTTCATATCCACCAGCCAGTTTCCACAAGGATTTTCTGAATAGAGATGCCGTGCTCATAGAGTTGGCTTCGAGTAAACTGTTGGCATCAACAACAGAAGGAAGCCCTTTGAGAGAATGATCATTACCGAAAGCTTCCATGCTAGCTCCTACCACATCAAAATCGTTTCTTATCAGGCAAAATGCTGCCTTTTTCAGATAAGTGGGGTCCAGGCTGTCGTCGGCATCTAAACAGCAGACAAGATCGGCTTTTGCGTGTTCGATACCGAGATTTCGATTACTGCCCACCATGTGGCGACCTTCACGCCTAATCACCCTGCAATCTTCCTTCTGGAGTCGATCCAGAATGCGAGGAGTGCTCTCGTCATTCGATCCTCCGTCGACCACGATGATTTCCACTCCCTCCAGAGTTTGATTTCGGACGGACTCTACGGCCTCCATCAGATATTCTCCGTAGTTGTAGCAAGGTATGATCACGCTCACTGTCGGTTTCAAGGAGTCAGGTTCCTGTCGTTTAGTCGGTTCTGCGGAATCAACCCATTGGATAGCTTCGTTTTGGTGAGCTCCTCGGGTTTTAAGTCCCCAAAACTTGTCGGTATCAATCCTCTTGCCAGCCAGGAAGTCGTTTGCAAGTTCAAGAGCAGAATAGTTCACTTCACTACCGCTTCGGTTTTGGGATTGCTGTTGAACAAGATTCAGAGGATTTGAAAAAGCAACCGACTTTTTGAAACACCCAAGTTTTGGGAAATTCACGCCTGCAGCTTCTCTTTTGCTGTGAAGAAAATGCTCGAGTTGATTGGGATTTCGAATCCCGCTCGCGCCTTTCAGCAGGTTCAAAATAAAGCCGGATCGGTAGATCGAGCTCGAAACTTCAAGAGGGTAGGCGAAGTCATACTCCTCATGGGTCCAGATGAAGCTGTTGATCTCTGTTTTTTCATCTGTCGAAAACACAGGTATGCGTTGATCTGCATTTAAAGCGTAACAGTAGCTCGTGTTCTCGCCCAGCCGTAGTGAAAACCCAATTGAATCAGGATTTTGCAACAGAGAGTCCTGAACTTTCTTAACATTCCATTCGTTTACGAAGAGAGTGTCGTCGACGAGAAACAAAATATGTTCTCCCCTATGACAAATCGATTTAACATCGTTGAGGAAATTTCTTTGCAGGTGCCAATTGATGTCGGTCCAATGTTCCCTTAGGTTTTTGTAGGTGAGTGAGTGGAGTTTGCTGGAGCACTTGTAGACAACGTGAACGGGAATCTCGTTGAGGGTGGTTGGGCGGATCGATCGTTGAAGGGATCTCAGGCAGGCATCGAGCTGAAGGGCTCTGTCCTTACTAAATATCAGACAAACCAGTTCTCTGCCTGCATCGTTCTTATCAAAATCGCTCACGTTGTTCCTGAATGGTTTTATCGCAATTGTTTTGAAACTATCAGTCAACGGAAAGGTGAAATATTCAGACCAAAAGAGTAGCATTTTGATGTGTTGATAAAGAAAACCCCTGTATTTGGTTCGGATAGATCAATTTGGATTCAACCTCTAAAAAATAGTATGACCTTCAACAGATGAGACTCTTATTTCTGTTGCGAATTCCACAAAAAACTCAGTATCTGTATCATGGCTGTCGGCAAAGAAAAGGTGAAAATCCTGATGAGGTCATAGATGAAATCGCTCGCAAGTTTTTGTTGAGTTGCATGACCAGTGAATTAATTCTTGATTTGAATTGAGGAATTGGGTTTTTTGAGCTCAATCTAGCAATCGACGTCATCCTTCTTAACCGATTTTTGAACCCTTGATCATCACCGTCGCGTATTTCAGCGATGATAGGAATGCGGAGTCATGATAAAACTGATTATTCAAATTCCATGTTATAACGAAGAAAAATCGCTGCCTGAAACTCTTAAATGCCTTCCCAAAAAAATTGAAGGGATTGATTGTGTGGAGTGGCTCATAATTGATGACGGCAGCAATGATCGGACTATCGAGATCGCAAAATTGAACGGGGTTGATCACATTATTCGCTTTCCGCAGAACCAGGGATTGGCAAAAGCCTTTATTGCGGGAATCGACGCTTCTTGTGCCCGTGGTGCTGATATAATTGTTAATACAGATGCCGACAATCAGTATTGCGCTGATGATATCCCAAAGCTAATTCGGCCGATACTCACACGTGAAGCGGATATGGTAGTCGGAGAAAGGCCGATATCAGAAATCAAGCATTTCAGCCCGTTAAAGAAAGCTCTCCAAAGATTTGGTAGTTTCGTTGTTCGCCAATTGAGTCATACTGATATTGTGGATGCTCCGAGTGGCTTTCGTGCATTTAGCAAGCATGCAGCGATGCAGCTAAATGTTTTCAACGAATATACTTACACACTGGAAACAATTATTCAGGCTGGACACAAAGGTATCGCAATTACTTCGGTACCGATACGTGTTAACGGTGAAACCAGACCCTCGAGATTGGTAAAAAGTGTCTTTTCTTACGTGAAAAAGAGTGGGCTGACGATGTTAAGGATTTTTGTGACCTATAGGCCATTGTTCTTTTTTGTCACGTTGGGAGGGATCTTATCTTCATTTGGTTTTGTTTTGGCCCTACGCTTTTTGTATCACTATTTTATGGGAGATGGTGATGGGATGGTTCAATCATTGATCCTGGCCGCATTGATGATGGGGAGTGGGTTTTTTCTGATGGTGACGGCACTGATCGCGGATTTGATTTCGGTTAACCGTAAGCTTTTAGAAAACTTGCAGGTGAAAATTTCTCGGATAGAGGATTCTTTATCATCCGGTCATGATTGATCTTCCGGCAAAAATCAAGTCATCACGCCTGTTGATGCAGGTGGTTCGCTACGGTGTGAACTGTGGTGTATCACTTGGTGTGAAGCTTGTGTTGGTACAATTACTGTTTTTCGTGATGGATGAGCAGATTGCTTATGCAGTTGTGCAAGTCCCTCAGTTTTTGTTTTCTTACTATTTGCACAGTAAGCAAACTTTTCGGACTCCGATGAGTTACACAGGTATGGGTCGTTACTTAAGGGTCGTCGTTGTTTTTCAGATCCTTGACTATTTGGTTTTTACACTGGCCTTTTCGCAACTCGGAATTCACTCAATGATAAGTGTGATCATCGCAACAGTTGTAATCTTTGTTGTAAGGTTCTTTTTCGTCAGGCGTGGTTTTTTAGTTAAAAATTAGATCTTTATGGCAAATTTGAAAATAGAAAATGAAATCGTGGTTGGGAATGTTGAAGACAAGGCTAACCTGAAAAATCCGATTGGCGTAAGGCTGGTGGAACAGTTCGACGCAACGTTTTTCCGACTGCTTGATCAGGTGAAACCAGAATCTATTCATGAAGTTGGATGTGGAGAAGGTCGCTTAGCTCTTGAGATGCATAGACGTAAAAGTGTTTATCTGAGAGGAACTGATATCAGTGAAGTTTTGATTCCTGATCTGAAATCTAAAAAAATCAAAAATACCAGCTTTGAAACCAAGAGCATTTATGACTTAGAGCCTACCGTTGACCATGCGGATGTGATTGTGTGTTGCGAGGTATTGGAACATTTGGATGACCCGGTCAAAGCATTACGAGTGTTGCACTCGTTAGGAGCCCGTAAGTACATTTTATCGGTTCCTCGTGAGCCGATTTGGAGGATTTTGAATATGGCCAGACTAAAATATTTACCTGATTTTGGCAACACTCCCGGACATTTTCAGAATTGGTCATCGAAAGGCTTTGTGAAATTACTTGAAACGAATGGTTTTAGGGTAGAAACCATAAAGAAACCACTTCCTTGGACCATGGTGGTTGCCGAAACCAGAGAGTATTAAACGTGAACCTTATTCAGGGACAATTGCGTTATTATCATTTTCCAAATATAAATATGTCCTCCAAGTGAACGTTTTAATGTATTTTATTAGTAATCTCAAGAAGAGATTGTTTGATGTAAGATTTTGGCTTACTGTTGCAGTAACATTCATAATATCAATTTGCATTTACAATCATTTTAAGCTCCAAGAAGAGCAGTGGTATGTGAAGATATTATTTGAAACAAATTCTCCCAGTCGAATGCAATTATTCTACGACACTGGTAGAGGATTTAATGAGTTTGATAGTAAGTCTTTTTCGTATGAGGATGATGTTCTTAATACGTTGATTATTCCTCTTCCGTTTGATCAAATAAACGACCTAAGGATGGATCCTTCATCTGCTCTCTCGCAGTTTAGAATTCATGCGTTTTACATTTCCAATCTTGCTCAAAAAATAGATATTCCTTTGCCTTTGAATACTCTTAAGGCCTATAAGGGAATAGAAGAGTGGAGAATTGTTGATGATAAAATAAGCTTTGTTACGACAAATGGCGACCCACAAATACGATTTCGAGATATTGTTGAGGTTATTGAGAGTGCAAAAATAAAGCATAAGCCGCCACAGGTAGAGAGATTTCTTGGATATCTCTTGTTGTTGATGATCGTGTTTCCGTTGTCTCTGTTATTTCGTGACCATTTCGCTTATATGTTTATTGTTGTTGGGTTTTGGATGATTATTTACCCGGGTACTTATTCTCCAGATTCATTTTGGCAGTTGGATCAAGCAATAGCACATGAATATAGCAACTGGCATCCGCCGATTATGGCAATTATTATCCATTATGTTCTGAAAGTCGGATTAAGCCTGTCTTTTATCGTTTTTGTGCAATTGATGTTGTCAATTTACAGTGTTAGGCTGCTTTGCTTTAAAGTACTAGAATTCTTTTTTCCAGAATCCAGAAAGGAAACAAATTGTAGCATAGCGCTTTTGGTTGTCGTAATGATGGTCAACCCTGTTTCTTCTTTTCTTTTTAACGCAACAACCTTATGGAAGGACATCTGGGTAGCTATTTTGTTTTTGTGGGTATTGGTATTGGTTTTTCACGTCGCCATCAATGTGAAGTATGATCGATCTCCGGGTCTATTATCGCTTGTTTTATTGTTGTTTTTTACAACTATTTGCGTGTTGTTGAGGCATAATACAATACTCATATTATTACCTGTTTCGGTGGTAATGTATGTTGCTTTGATAAAATACTCGATGGTATTGAGGATCACTTCGATTTTGATCCTCGTTCTTTTGTCGAAATTCTCAGGTGTCGTGATAGAAAAAGTATACGATGTGAAGAATCTTCATTCTGAGAATACTGTAATGAGTAATGAATTGGTAGGATTGATGGTTCTGAGACCCGACCTTCATAACGAGTTTCCTCACACTTCATCTGCTCTGAAAAGTGATTACAAAGAAAGGTGGCAATGGTCTCGTTATAATCTACTGAGGTGGTATAAGCCAACTATAGTTGATGAGAGTTATATTACTGATTCTAGAGATGAGCGGCTTATTGAGGAATATAAAAAAGCGATTTTGAATCATCCGTTTACGATGGCAAAAGTAAAAATTTTGAACTTTATTCCGAATTTAGGGATACAAGAAACTGAGAGATATGTAGAGCCTATGATCGCCCGTAATGAATACGGAATGGAGTATAATTCACAGTATAGAATGCTTCGAGGAAAGATTATGTCGTTTACCGGTAGTGTGGCGAATCATTCGATCTACAGGTGGTTTTATGCCGTGCATTTTATATATTTTATTGTATGTATTTTGTGTTTGATCTATGCTTTGTTTTGGTTTTTTAGAGAGCGCGTTTTATATCGCCTTCTCGTTATTTCGGTTTTTGCTATACCATTTTTGTACTATTGCTCATATATGTTGGCAAGCGTCGGAAGAGGTTATCGATATATGCTCCCATCGACCTGGGCGATCCAGTGTATCTTATTCACTGTTTTACTTGGGTTTATACTTAAGACAATCTTTTCGAGATTTAAGAGTTGCAAACCAACCTGATGTGAGAAGAGCTCTTCTTGTGATCTTAGGTCGCTGAGATGTAGTAGCGTCATGAAATACAGGAGATTTGGAAGAACAGAGATACAGATGCCATTGATCACTTGTGGGGGTATGCGTTATCAGCACAAGTGGAGCGATATTCCGTGGAGTGAGGTTCCTAATGAAGGGCAAAAAAACATCGAACGGATCATCGAGAGAGCTCATGAGCTTGGTATCAGGCATATCGAAACTGCTCGAGGGTATGGAAGCTCGGAGATGCAATTGGGCCCGGTTTTAGCTCAATATCCGCGAGAAGATTGGCTAATACAAACAAAAGTGGCTCCAGAGGTAGATCCAAAAGCGTTCCTGAAAAACTTCGAGAAATCAATGAACTATCTGAAGGTCGATCATGTAGACCTTCTCAGTTTGCATGGCATTAACAACCAAGAAGTTTACCAACATGCCATGCGAAAAGACGGTTGCCTAGAAGCAGCTAGGCAGTTGCAAAAAGAAGGAAGAGTCAAACACATAGGCTTTTCCACACACGCGAATCTTCAAGTCATCTTGAATCTCATCCATTCTGGTGAGTTCGATTACGTGAACCTTCACTGGTATTTTGTAAATGAAGTGAACTGGCCGGCGATCGAGGCAGCCACACGTGAAGACATGGGAGTCTTTATTATCAGCCCGAACGACAAAGGTGGGAAACTTTATGAGGCTCCAGACTCATTAGTGAAAACATGTGATCCAATAGATCCGATGATTTTTAATGATTTGTTTTGCTGGTCACGTCCTGAGATTCACACGTTGAGTATGGGAGTAAAATGTCCTGAAGATTTTGATATTCATGTTGAAGCGTTAGGAAAACTAGAGACAGCTGAGCAGTTGATGGCGTCGATTGAGCGACGTCTCCGCGATCAGATCCATAAAACCACGGGGATCGAATGGAAGCTCGGGTGGGATGATGGTTTCCCAGAGTGGGAGGACGTTCCTAACCACATCAACACCAAAGAGATTGTAAGACTTTGGATGTTTAGTAAGGGGATCGATATGAAGGCTTTTGGCCAAATGCGCTATAATTTGCTCGGAAACGCTGGGCATTGGTTCCCGGGTGAAAAGGTTCAGGATTTTGACGACTCTCAAATCATCAAACTTCACTCAGGAAGTTCATTCGCCGATCGTATTCCCGAGATCCTGCGAGATGCACACTCCATGCTTCATTCTGAAAAGGTAAAAAGGCTAAGTCAAAGTGACTAATTTTTCTCTAACGTGGGTTTGTTGTAACCTGATCCCAAATTAAAAAAAACCTGCGCCATTGAGCTAACTGAAGTTCTCAAGTTAAGGGCTAGGTGTCTCTCGGCTTTTTTTGGTTATCAACATGATGGAGATATAGAACACTAACCAGTGCAATGGTGTTGGAGACGACGAGGGATATGATCGCTTTCATTGTAGGAATGCAGGCAATTCTATTTGTCAACGAGCCCCTTCGATGAACCCCCTGTTGACCTAAATAGAGAACATTTGCTTTCCAAATAAAAGCTGCAAGTACCTTAATGCTATCTTTATGGGAACACCCCTCGCATGTCGTAGACTTTGTCGAGGTATTCGATTGCGGCGGCATAGGAGGCGATACGCATGCTGCAGTTTTTCTCTCTCGCCATGTTTAGTACGCGTTGCGCTGATTTGGACATGGTCATGCGCAGCTGCCTGTCGACTTTCTCCTCCTCCCACGTCTCAGATTGGCGATTCTGCTTCCACTCAAAATAGCTTACCGTGACACCTCCCGCGTTGCACAAAATGGCTGGTAGAATCTCGACTCCTTTTTCGAGCAGGAGTTGCTCGGCTCTAGGGGTTGTTGGAGCGTTTGCTCCCTCGACGATTACCTTGCAGTTCATTCGCTTCGCGTGCTCGAAATCGATCATCTGCTCAAGAGCTGCTGGAATGAACAGATCTACCTTGGTGGAGTAAAACGCATCGTTGCTCACTGGATTGGCTTTGGGGTATCCCTTTACACCGCCGTGCTCCTTCACGTATTGGGTGAGGTCCTCCGCGTCGATGCCGTCTTCGTTGAGGATTGCTCCGGTGTGGTCCATGACGGTTTTAAGCTTGCTTCCGTGCTTTTGGAGCAGTCTCGCAGTCCATGATCCCACGTTTCCGAATCCGATGAGGCTGTAACTTAGGTCTCCGATCTTCAGATTCATGCCGGGAAGCAGTTCTTCCAACACGAAAACAAGGCCTTGCCCAGTTGCTTTTTCACGACCTTCTGAACCACCAAATTCAATCGGTTTACCTGTGACCACACCCTTCGCAATTACCTTTGAAGAAGCCTCGGACATATTTGTGTAGGTATCGGCCATCCATGCCATGATTTGGGCGTTGGTTCCGACGTCGGGGGCTGGAATATCGTAGTTTGGGCTTATGTTGTTTCCTAAAGCAGCCGTGAATCGTCGGGTCACTCGCTCCAGTTCGTTTTTGGTCAAGGACCTGGGGTTGACTTTGAGTGCGCCTTTTGCCCCACCTAAAGGTAATCTTGCGAGAGCACACTTCATGGTCATGAGAAGGGCGAGGGCTTTAACCTCATCCAGCTTTACTTCGTGGTGGAATCGGATTCCTCCTTTGTAGGGACCCAGTACATTGTTGTGTTGAACACGGTAGCCTTTAAATAGTTTCTGGGAACCATCGTCCATTTTCGCAGTGAAATGGACCATGATCTCATTCTTCGGCTGCGAGAGAATGAGTTTCAGCCGATGGTTGATGCCAAGAAGTTCGGTAGCATCCAATACAGAGCCGATGGTTTGATAGTAGACATTGTGATCATCGTAGTATTCCTCGAGTTCTTCGAAGATTTCTCGTGCTGATTGATGGGATTTAGAGTCGGGTGAATTCATTCAATGTTGGCGTAGTGTATGAAAGTAACACAACAGTTATCGGCTTGATTAACAGATAGATAAGGAAAAACCGTTATCAATCGATTGTGGGCTCAATGATCCTCAACCCTGAAGATTTGATGTGTTCATAAACCGCCGAAGGTTGCAGGGTTTTCGGATCTTCGGGAAACGGATATTCGAGCAGTGACCATTCTTCCCAAAAAAAGCCGCGCTCTCCCGGATTTAGCACCTCTTTGGGACCCATAGGCTCGAGTTCTACTAATTCATGTCCGTGAAAATTGTTGCTGTAATAAACCGACGCAGTTCCGCTTGCTAAATCGATGTAGGGACGGTCTGTGAAGACCGGATACTCCTTCACGAAAAGATCATTGCTTTGCATCAGATAAGCCATCCAGCCAATGTTGGAATCGAATCCCATTTTTTTCAGTTTGGGCTCCTCGTCGATGATGACATATCCATCTTTTTCCCAAACGTGTGGATCTCTCACTGGTTTGTGGTAGATTAATCCTTCGGGACTCATGAATGCATATCCGCGGGTGTAAAAACTTGGTTTCGAGAGAGGAACGATGACGATGCCGTGTCCCTTCGCGAATGTTCGACACCAGTAATTGAACTCAAGAGTTTGATCACCATTGTTGATCATTGTTTCGTAGATGCGGAGACGGCTGGAATCTTTTGCGAGGGTGAATTCACGGTGGAGTTGAAGCCCTGTTGCAGGATCGGTTTGGCTAACCAACAAAGCCTTCCGGTCATCAATGACGTAACCCTTCCACTGGCCTACTGTATGGAGGCGAATGTTAGGGAATATTCCCTGTGGCCCCAGGTCGAAGCGACCACCGCTGTTGAACGTTCGATTGCCTTGTTCTGGATTATAAAGCCAACCTTCTTCACTTTCGTCTACCATCAGAATGTTCTCCCCGTTTCGGGAGTAATGCATGACCTTGCCTCCAAAACTTGGAGTGATCACGACCCGGCAATGATCGTTTTTCAACTCGATTGAGTCATCGTAACCGAAGTAGGAAACTACTTTCGCTCCCTGAAAATCAGTAGCAAACAGTGTGAAGGGAACGAGCAAAAAGAGGGGTAAAAATTGGGGTTTCATGCGTTCGACACATATCCGATCTTAAGAGTAATGTTAAACAAAAAAACCTCCGGTGGAAACCGAAGGCTTTATGAAAGTTCTTAGCCAGAAGTCCGCTTGCTTTGATTAAAATGATGAGACTTTTAGTGGCATGAACGTCTCAGTCATCATCAACAGTGAACTTTAGACTTTAAGTGCTAAATAAATGGCTTGAATCGCTTCCGCTGAAAAACGCTTTTCGTTAAGTGGAGGCTCGAAGAAGTCAATCATTCCGAGAAAGACCTCTTCTCTCAGATCATATTCATGTACGGTGCTGACGTGTACGTGAGTTGCACCTATTTTGAGTGCTTTTTTGTAAGTTTTCCTTTTCTCATCCCTGAGTTTTGAAAGATCGTCCGTCATTCCAACAAACAGCGGAATCCATCTTTGGTGATTGATCACGGCTAGAACATAGATACCTGGGTTTGTGTTTAAGTCCTCTCCGATCGAGTAGACGTTGAACTTGTGAAATCGGTTTTCTTCGTAGCACCATGAGAAGGTGCTCAGGTAAGAAACATCTTTTGTTCCGAAATTTTTCATCAAGGGTGGTGTAGGTAAGATAGAGCTACGGAATTTGACTTCTTTTTTACGAAATTCCAAGTCAAATTTTGGAGGATTTACCTAAAATAAAGTGATCTAATGGGGTCACTTCTCTAATCTGTTGTGAAGCAGAGGTTTGCTGATTTTGAAATCTCGGTGATTTCCTGGATTGTCTTTGTGCCCGTAAATCGCTGCTTGCGAAATATTATACATTTCGCGGGCAGAGACGAAATGTATGCTGACCTCTGGGTTTTCTTCTTGGAGGTTCTGCAAATAGGTCAGTGTTTCTTCCCACTTTCCATTCAGCAGCGCTTTCATGTTGGATTCGAGGCAGCCGTGGGTGTGTAGTTTCACAAAAATCCAGTTCGGATTTCTAGCGACATGAATCCCTTTCCGAATCCAAAGATCTGCGCGTTGCGGAGAAGGAGGATTTGTTCCACAAAGATCCGCATGTTCGATTCGAGGAATAACTCCCCATTTTCTCCAAGACCAGTTCAACGCAACCGGACCCTGAAAAAGCAGGAGTTCTTCGGGACGAGTTTCAATTCCGACCTTGGCTAAGCGACCATGGTCGTGAGATCGGGGTCGGCCAGGAATGTTTTTTGCAAAGTAGATATTGTTGCAGAAATTCTTAGGTTGGGTAGGTGAGGGTAGCGAAGGGAATGTGAAGTCTGCGTAACATCCCGTTTTCAGAAGGATTTCAATCTCCTCATTTACACCGCAATGTCTTCCATCCGGACGACTGTTGCAAAGAGCCCAATTTCCGTGGATGAAACCGTATTTTGCGTTACCTTGCTCATCTAAGCCCAGCAACTGCTCCTGACTAAGGTAATCTCTGAATCCTTCTAAGGTAGCGGTTAGACCATCAGCAGTGTCGTTGTCGTGGTGAAGGTGGATTTCCACTTCAGCGTATCCGCTGTCCACTATAGGTTTAATCTTTGGAATGAAGTGATCTGGCCTTTCAGCTTCTTCAGCTGGATAGAAAATAGTGTGTTTTGGTTCGCAACCGTCTGAGTCCTTGATTCCCGAGGCGATCGTTGGCCATTGATCTAACCACCTTTGAACTCTCTCTTCTCCTTGTTTAATGCTTTTCGATGCATTTGGGGAAAGAGGTTCGAAGTGGTCGCAGAGTGCGATCATCACATGGATCTCCCCCTTCGGAGAAGGTTTGGTGAGGATGTTTTTAAGAAATGGATATCCCCATTTATCGATGGCTTTGATCATAGATTAGAGTTTTGCTAACGCTTTCTTGACCTCGATTTTTCCCTCTCCGGATGACTGAACTTCGTCAGCTCTTGTAGTATTTTGAGTTTCGTTTCTTGATGCAGTTGCGCGTGTCTACGATGGGTATGTCGAAATCCGAGAAGTCAAAATCGGCATACTCCCTGTGGTGAGTTGCCAAGAGGATACAATCGTAATCGGCAGTAATTTCTTGGGATTCTTTTCCTGCAAAGTGAGAAAATTCTCTAGTGGGTTTTATGACTGGAACATGAGGATCATTATAACTCACAACAGCGCCTTTTTGTTCAAGCTTTTCCATCAGAACATAGCTTGGCGACTCGCGATCGTCATCCACATTAGGCTTATATGCCATTCCCAGAATCAGTATTTTTGATCCTTTTATGGATTTGCTTTCTGCGTTAAGAGCGTCTGCGACCTTGGCCAGGACGTAATCCGGCATCGAAGTGTTGATTTCTCCCGCGAGTTCGATGAAGCGAGTGTGTTTTTCGTATTCCCGAGCCTTCCACGTCAGATAAAATGGGTCGATCGGTATGCAATGACCTCCTAGGCCTGGTCCAGGGTAAAAAGGCATGAAGCCAAATGGCTTTGTTGCGGCTGCGTTCACGACGTCCCACACATCAATTTCCATTGCTTCGAAAACGACCTTTAGTTCATTGACGAGTGCAATGTTCACTGACCTGAAGATATTTTCGGTCAATTTTGTGGCTTCAGCGACCCGACAGTTTGCAACCGGATAAACGGAATCCAGGGCTTTGGAGTAGAGTTCCTGGCACCTTTCGAGACACTCTGGAGAAAAACCTCCCATCACTTTTGGGATCGATTTTACCGAGTGATCGGTTCGGCCTGGATCTTCTCTCTCCGGAGAAAATGCCAAGTGAAAATCGACACCGGCCTTTAGTCCTGATTCATTCTCCAACACTCTGCGAAGGTCGGTGTCGGTTGTTCCGGGATAGGTCGTGCTTTCAAGGACTACCAATTTTTTCCTAGTTCCTGGCTCCTTGCTTCTTTTTCCTAGAAATGGTGCGACTGATTTTCCGGTTTCTAGCACGTAGTCGATATTGGGCTCCCGGTATTGATTTAGCGGAGTGGGAACACAAATCAGAATCGCTTCGACTTCCTTGATTCGCTCAAAATCTGTAGAAGCTTCGAACAGTTTGCTTTCGACGAGGGGCTTAATGGATGAGGCTTCAATGTGTTTGATGTAGGATTCTCCTCGATTGATCGATTCGACTTTGGAAGAGTCCAAATCCAGGCCTATTACCGAAACGTCCGATTCCGCGAATCTGATAGCCAGCGGTAATCCAACATATCCAAGTCCAACAATCGCGATTTTTTGATTTTCTGTATTCATTAGGAATTCGTGAGTAAAGTTAGTTGTTGTCGCCTGACGGTTGTGCGTTTGGTTCTGAAAACAAGAGAGTGTTTTTCAATCCAAATCCGAGACGTTGCCATTTGTCTATCTCAATTCGGCTCTCTCCTCCATCCACACTAAACCATAGTCCAGTGCTATTTTTGAAGGATTTAAAATTTTCTGAACTTGAGGCGTCGATGGTGACGGAACCTCTGGTTGGGTGGTTGTTGTAAAAGGTATTGCGATGAAGGATGTTTCCAGAGCTTCCATTATTGATGGTGACACACCATCTACCATCTTCAGGTTGTATGATTCTGTTCTCCAAAACCAAGTTATTCATGGCACCCTCTGCAGCATCAACTCGATAGAGAGCCAGGCCACTTGCGTGATTTCCCTCCAAGCAGTTGTTCGAGATAATCGAGTTCTGCAAGCCGTCGAAATTGAGCGCTGCACCGCCTCGTGTCCCGTTGTGAGTAAGAGCGTTTCCAATGATTTTGCAGTCTGAGATGATTCCGTCTCCACCCATATTGAGATCTCCATTTATCTGAATACCTGAACCACTGTTTCCTGCGCATCGATTTTCGCGAATGGTGACGTGATCACCACTGTTAGAGACATAGATTCCATGTTGAGTTTTTGATTGATTACAGTGATTTCCAACTAAGGACAAGTGCTCGACAAAACCTGTAAAAATACCCCATTTTCCATTTTCAGAGAATCTGCAGTTGGAGACTTTGATGTGGTTCGAATTAACGATCCTTAAGCCTGCTCGATCATTACCGTTGGCAGACAAACCAGACAGAACCAGAAAACTACTCCCTTCAACGTTGATACCGTCTTGGCCGCGATCAAACGTCACACCGTCGTTTTCACCTTCGAGGAGTATGGGCGCATTTCTTTCGCCGTTTAGTGAGAACGAAATCGGTGAATAGTTGCCAGGACTGATTACTATTTTTGTTCCTGGGGTTGCCGCTTTCAACGCATCTCGGAGTTGATCGTCTGTTTCGACTCGAA
>JAKSBQ010000320.1 GCA_022361075.1 Opitutales bacterium
GGAAGTGGTGTTTAGAAGGTTTAAGGGCGAAAACCTGCCTGATTTGATTCTTATTGATGGGGGAAAAGGCCATGTTTCGGCAGTTAAAGCTGTCCTTTGTGATATGGGTATAGAAATTCCGGTATACGGCATGGTGAAGGATGACAGGCATAAAACAAGGGCTTTATGCACGGATTTAGAAATATTGAAAATGAATGGTTATCCCAACGCATTCAGGCTGGTAACATTGATTCAGGATGAAGCACACAGGTTTGCCGTAGATTATAACAGGAGATTAAGAAAAAAAAGATATACTTCATCGGAACTGGATAATATAAATGGTATAGGCGAAAAAAGAAAAAAAGCTCTAATCATGCATTTTGGTTCGGTAAAAAAAATCAGGAAAGCCGATATAAAGGAGCTGGAAGCTGTTGAAGGTGTTGGGAAAAAAGCTGCAGAAACCATTCACCGGTATTTTAAAAAATGATAGGTAATTGATGGATATAAAAAAGTGTTTGTCAATATGTCGCAATGTAAAACTTAAATGAGAGGAGTTTAGTATTTGTCTATTTACGCTATTTCGGATCTGCATCTTGCCAAAAGTGTTGATAAACCAATGGATATATTTGGGGCGCAATGGGATAATTATATGGACAGGCTTTATGAAAACTGGAATCAATCAATTAGCGGGGATGATTTAGTTATAATACCCGGTGATGTTTCTTGGGCCACCTATCTTGAAGAGTGCTGCGAAGACTTCAGATTTTTAGATTCATTGCCCGGGAAAAAAATAATATTGAAAGGCAATCATGATTACTGGTGGACTACTGTAACCAAAATGAATGAATATGTGAAATGCAGAGGATTTGACAGCTTGGTATTTTTAAATAACAACAGCTATATAATAGATGATATTGCAATATGCGGGACAAGAGGATGGAATTCTCCCCTGGACAATGATTTTAGGATAGAGGACCGGAAAATATACAATAGGGAGCTTAAAAGGCTTGAAATGTCTCTTGATAGTATAGCGGACCGTAAAGATAAAACAATAATATGTGCCATGCATTATCCGCCGGTAAGCATTGACGGGAAAGCAACGGAGTTTATGGATATAATGCATAAATATAATGTTA
>JAKSBQ010000040.1 GCA_022361075.1 Opitutales bacterium
AAAGACTCACATCGGCGTAGTATTTGTTTGAGAAGCTCTTGTAAGCAGTCGGAGGCGTGATCACTGCAGCGATGTCTCCAAGCTTATGACCGGAAATCACCAGTTCAGGCAAATAGCCTGCTGTTCCCTCTAAACAGTAAGGAGATACCTGCGTGGAAATCGTAGTCTCATCCAGATCTGAATCTACGGCCATTCGGAGTTCCTGCCAGTCATCGATTCCGTCGCTGTCGGAGTCGTCACCCTCCAGAGACTGAAGCTCGATTGTGTTAATTTTGAGACTCGCCTTCGGCTGACCTCTCAACCACTGGATTCGTAAGCTATGCGTTCCTGCGTCCAAATAAGGAAGAAGAACTTCCAGTGTTTCTGAATCAGTCGCGAGTGTTTTGCTGACTCGCTCGACTTCTACCCCACCTATTGAAAAGCCCAGCTCAAACAAATTTAGTTCGGTGGAGTTAAGTTGTGAGACATCCAGGGAGAGCCTGTAGATTCCCGCATTCGACAATGTGAACCCATACTCCACCCAACCGTTGATGTCATGAGTATAGATCGAAGTTCCATCCTGGGTCCATTCGCCCAACGAGTTTTGGTAGGAGCCTGTAACGACGGACTGCAGGGTATTCACCTGAGTAACGGTTCCTGAATCAAGCGCCTCAGCTGGAATTCCAAACAGGGCAATCTCCTCTCCGTCGCTTATTCCATCCCCATCAGTGTCAAACAGATTCGGATTCGTGCCATATTGGGCTTCGATATCGTCACTGAGCCCATCACCGTCACTGTCCACACGGAACTCGAGTATCTCAAACGCTGCTCTCGCGTAATACTCATTATCCGAAGAATGAACAAAGAAACCTAAGGAAATCGGATCTTCGACTTCGATAGAGGTCTGACCAGCCTCGAACCAAGTAAACGAATCGGAGCTTCGGAAGGCAAAAACCCTCTCTCCCATTTTGACAAGCTTCAACCAGGAATTCGGGAACGGTTGTTCGTTTCCGTAACTTCGGACTTCGTCATGACTCCAATTTGAGAGCTTCCGATTATTGAAGTAGTATTCGGAGTCGGAATTCACCGCGATTGATGCAAATGCGGACTGTGTTGCCTGGTTGTTAGAGTTCCGAACCATCACACCAAATCGCGCACGATCCACTTCAGGATCCAGTTGAGCAAAATCTTTGACTCTTACCGTGACTGTAAAGTCGCCATTCAGACTCTGAGCAATCCACCCAAACTGATCGTTGGCTCCAAATCCAGTTCCGGTCGAGGCGATCCGATATTCACCATCTTCCATGTAGGCCCGGACCGGAGAATCAGTATTCAGATTATTGCTCACGAGTTCCCAGCCGTTGATAGACAAGGGGTCGCCTGAAGCAAGAGCATCGGGGTGATTCGCATCATCCTTTATCATGGTTCCTGCGTAATACTCGTCTGCATCCGAGAATCCGTCGTTATCCGTATCAGTCGATGTGGGATTGGTTCCCAGAATATACTCCAGTCCATTACGCAACCCGTCCTGATCGTAATCATCTGTTTTAATCACGTGTTGGAATCCGTTAATGTCATCTAAGGCACTTGCATGGATGATCTGGCGTTCCCAATAGTCAGGAATCGAGTCTTCATCGGTATCCAAATTGAACCAATCCTGGCTTTGGCCCACGGCAAGATAGGAGACTCTCTCTGCCACTCCACTCCTCTCCGAATCCACCATCCGGTCTTCATCCATGAAGAGTTTGATCCAGTTTTGATCGACCGCTGCATTGTCATAAAGCACTGGCCAGGTTCCGTCATCATTTACATTCTCCGAGCCGCTAAGGATCACAACCTCAGGTTCCTTTGTTAAACCTGAAAGATTGTACTGGAATGGAGCACTATCGTCAGCTGCTCTGATGGTTTGAGAACCTGTTCCAGTTGCGTATTCAACGCTTCCGAAGGCATTCACACCAGACTCCAAGACCAACACCCCAAGGGATTCGTCCAAACGCCCGGTATCCGGATCGCTACCGACCTGCTTTCCACCATAAAGGGTGCCACTCTGAGCATCCATCTGGTTCACCCAGAATGAAGAAGGATCTTCATCATTATGCGTAATCACGCTACCGAACGCGACAGGATCCGTGTAGTTTTGGACGAATCCGATAGACTCTGGAGTCCACGAAAAACTACCACTGGTAATGCTAGAGGTATGATTAAACGCCTCTCCATCAAAACCATGAGTTACCTCATTATATTCTCCAGCTTCAATCGCCAGATAATTGACGTCGATCTCGTTAGCACCGTTATTGACATACTGAATCGTCGCAGGATTTTTCTCTTCGTAGAGAGTTTGGATTTCAGTGGTCGTCAGCAAACGATTATGGAATCTCAGATTATCCAGGTTTCCCTTCCAGAAATAATCCCAGTGGTTCCAGGATCCTTTCCCCACTTTCAGGTCAATGCTGTTATCAAAGTTGACAGATGACCAATCCGAGATGTCGGTTGAGGAATGAGTGTCCGTACCGTTAAGGTAAAGCTGCATGTCTCCATCGCGGTCCACGTTAACGGTAAAGAAATTCCAGCCGGGATTATCGGCTCCGCCAACCGATCGAATTGTACTGCCATTTCTGAGTTCGAAGGAAAGTCCTCCATAAGATTTGAGGGAATAACCAGTTCCATCCTCATGACCAAGGTAACAAAACTGCACCCAGTCGATGTCCATCGGACCGCTGTTACACTTGATGTAGACACTTCGAGTTCCTGTGATTTTGCTGCATAGCCCAATGTTGACAGCACTTGGATCGAAAGACCCCGTATTCCAAATCGGTATCCAGGCAATCTGCTGACCGTTCGGACTGTCTAATCGGACTTCAAAACCACCGGTCCCGAAGGTGGTTCCAAATCGAATGCGAATGAGATCGACTCCCTTGGAACCCATGTTCACGTTGTGGAATCCGATCCAGTCTCCACCCCAATAATCTCCAACTTTCCATCCACCGAACACAGTAACTCCCTGAGCGGAATCGTAATGTTCAGCCTCTTTATGGGTAACAAGTTCCCATCCCTGATTGGTTTGATGATGAATACCTTTGTCCAGTATCCATCGGTTGTTTTCAACTTTAGCCCAACCCGATATCGCAAAATCCCCTGTACCTGGTTCGATGCTTGAGTGATCCGGAATGACACCATACTTATCCCACTCATCGTCGAACCTGAGCGAATGAGTTCCCTCTGCGGGATCATTCGCATCAAATGACAGACCGTTATTCTGAAAACCAGGTCCACCCGTGATACTATTCGTCGTAGAAGCGTCGAAGTGAAACAGGCTGGAACCAGTGTCAAAAGGTTCATTAAGAACTTCGAGAGCTGGTGAGTTCAGCTTTAACTCAAAACTACTGTTAGTGGCACTTCTCACACGCACTACAGCAGGATTTTCAGTATTGTTATACTGAGGTGTCGCAAGCACCACCATATCGTCAAAGGTATGAGGCAGGCTAACAAGTTGCCATTCGCCTTCAACGACTCCAGTAGCTACACCAGCCGCAAACTTCACGTCAAACACCGTGGGACTGATCCCCAGTTCCTCTTCTTCCAAGTTGCTGAACCCGTCGTTGTCAAAATCGTCACCAGGCAACACGTCTTCAAATGTCTCGATCGCATCGTTGGGATCCGCATCGATGATTAGTCTCTCGGTAACGTCTGAAATGCCATCGGCGTCGCCATCGTTGTAAAGACTCTCCACTTCTTCATCTGTGAAGGACCGAGCAAACATCCTTACTTCATCAATTTTTCCGTTCCAGGATTTTCCCGAAACTTCACTTTGACCAATGATGAAGGTTGTTAACCCATCAATTAAACCTCCTACACTGTTTTCCAGATAAGCTGCGTCAATAGGCTGTCCATTTCTATAAAATCTGAATCCAGTTACCGTATCCCACACTATCGTGATATGGAACCACTCACCTGACGTGCACTGGTTGGGGATACTTTCATACCGAAATCCTCCTTCTGTTGTGTTCAGGTAGGCTAGAAGCACTTTACTCCCACCACTCTTCCAACCTTCTGCATCATAGCGAAGATTGAAATGAACATCTCCTCCAGGTGGTGGAAAACCTGTGATGAATCCATCATCTGTGTAATCTTCATCGGCCCACAACCTCATGCAAAACGTAAGCGCATCCAGTCCATTCATCAAGTCATGCCCATTGGGGATTACAACTTTGTCACCCAAATCATCCCCTACAAATTCAAGACAGTCACCGTCCCAACCATCGACGTAGGTCGCTTCGGTGATCTGACCGTCGTTGCCCCACTGAGATAAGTCGTTGGCCGTGCTTCCGGACCCCTCGTTGAAGTTCCACCATCCGATCAGATAGTTGTAATCCTCCGCGGGTTGATCCGATACAAAGATCATCAGCTCATCACTCGGAGAGTAACCCGTGCCATTGAGTGTGAGCTTGAGTTTGTAAAGGCCATTGTGAGAAAAGGTTATTTGGGACGAGGGATCCGCGAGATCTGCAATGACCGGGTCTTGGGCTCCACTCGGCTTGCTCAGGATCGACCAGGTGAAATTCAAATCTGATTCAGTGAGTCCCGTTCCAGATGGAATCGTCACTTGCCCCGGCAAGACTATCGGGCCTGCCTGTGTCCTGTCCACAAACATAGATGCTCCTACCGTAAATAAGCTCGATACCGTCGCATCCGTTGCTCCTTCATCTGTTAAAGGATCGAGTCCGTTAATATGTTCGAATCCATCCGAAATTCCATCCCCATCAGTATCACTAAGCAGTAGTGAAGTCCCAAGAGTGTGCTCCAAACTATTATCTAAACCATCGCCGTCAGCATCCTGCTCTAATCCTTCTGGAGTATCATTATAAATCCCCAAATTATCGAGTGAACTCTTTGAATTCGTGGAATAGCGTTGAGTGAATTCGATCTTACTCAACTCATCAACCTGGTTGTCATCAAAGCTGATCCCAAAGGCCTGTAGCTGACCGTCTAAAAACAAATCGTATTTAGCTTCCAGATGATTAAGGTATAGAGATATCCGCTTCCACCCTGTAGCCAAAGTTCCAAGAGATTCCCAGGTAGATCCGTCTTTAAATTGCAGGCTACCTGTTTCGTCTATTTTTAGACTCACTGATTTACCTGATCCTGTTCCGAAATCATATTCGACAACTCCACTTTCCCACAAAAGTTCAAAATCGATCCATATTTTTGAGTAGTTTGAAGCTTCAAAGAAAGCCTCACCGTAAGCTTCGGTTGCACTGGAGTCTGAGCTCTCAAAAACCACACGTTGACCAGGATCACCGCCGTCATCTACCGTCACACTGTTGAGAGAGGACCAGATTTTCTGCGCATTTAAATCTCCATGAGAATAACCTTCAATGGATTCAAAGCCTGTTTCATACCCAAAAAGCCCTCCACCAAGATAGCTGACTTTTGCAGAATCAGGAACATAGACTTCTAGAATATTCGTGTAACCAGAGTCGCCTTGAGCACCAGTCGCCTTGAGCCGAAATTCATAATCAATCTCAGGCTCCAAGTTGGAAATTGAATGAGATAACACGTCAGTTCCTACGTTCTCAATACTCCAGCTTGCATCTGATGTTTTCTTCCACTCGATTTGGAAACCATTCTCGCTTGATACATTATCCCACATCAGCTGTACGGAATCACTGGACACCAGTTCTGCACTAAAATTTTGTGGAGTATCAGGAATTGGATGCGGGAGATTCACATGGACGTACCCATTATGCCACACATTACCTCCTGACGTGACAGTACAGAGTGAAAATCTGTAAGTTCTTCCGGTGGCTAACCCTGTAAAAGTGATTGATTTTGCAGGAGGATAAGTATTGTGGGGGGTGTAAGTCGCATAATTATCATGGCTTGAAGACTTTGGAGTGTAAAATCTTATGACATTTACATTGTCGTCGTCCCAGGTAAGCTTGATTGCGTTAGTGCCAATTACTTGCCCTTGAAAATTGTAAGGTTGACTCAGTCCCATTAAGGCCTGTGCGGCGGCAAACAAAATAAACATTAAAGCACCAAAATGGCGCATACGCAAAGAACGTAAAAGACACAATTTCCTCAGAAGATTCATCGGAGAGCTTTCGGGTTAGGGTTAAGTTAGGAAGGAATTTAGGAACCTATTTGAAAACGAAACCACCTATTAGCGTCAATAATATTTCAAATGCAGGAATTAGAATTCCTGTTCAATTATACGCAAACGCCTTATCCAAAGACGTTTACATAATCAGAAAAAACTCATTCCTCTGATTCTTTTAGGATTCAAGAACCAGTATCGAGTATTTTACGCAGACCCTTTGCAAAACGTCCCCAAGGCATTTCAAAATCATTTTCTGAATCAAAAAGACTAAAAAACACCTCTTTTAAGAGGCTCTGTGTTTGACCGAAAAAATGGTGCTCAGAGAGGGACTCGAACCCTCACGCCGTTAAGCATACGCCCCTCAAGCGTACGTGTCTACCATTCCACCACCTGAGCACTTCAGATAAAAATGAAACAACTAATAAAACTGCTGCGTCATGTGGTGACAACCAAAAACAATAAGAAAATATTGTTATTGCAGTCAGTTCCGTAATGTTTAACACCAAGGAATCAACTTAACACTTCAGTCGACTGTTGTCGGCTTTGCGCATTATGGCCAACAAACCGGACTCTAACCAGGACTCATCATTCAACTCACCAGATCTTTCCGCTCTAAAAGACCTCGCATTCGGCCCTGACTGGGCGAGCGAATCCGGAAAGAAACGCTCTCGTGAGGCTCAGAAGAAATTCGAAAATGATGAAGAGCGTCGGGCTTCCCGCAAAAGACCTGAAAGAGGTTCTGGCGGATCTCGAGACCGCCGCCCAAATTTCTCCCGCAACCGCGAAGGAGGTAGAGAAGGTGGAGGCCGTCGGTTTGAGCGTGGAGACAACCGACAGGATCGCAACTACACTCCATTTGAACCAACAGTTGATGTTATTTTTGTCAGTCAGGACAAGCCTTTTGAGGTGCTCCTGAAGGCCATGCGGACGACTTTCAAAACCTACGAACTGTTCGAGATCGCTAAGATTGTTCTGGGTAAAGAAAACCGCTTCATCGCGATCGTCAGCCCGAAAGAAGGAGCTACTGAGCAGAAGATTTATCTTTCCGCACCCGATCAACTTCCATTTGAAACCAAGGAGGAAGCGATCAACCACGTGATGAATCATCACGTCGACAAGTTCTTCGATATCGAGGAAGTCGAAATTGAACCACCCAGTGGTAATTTCCAGATGGTCAACCGCTGCACACTCACCCAAGAGTTGCTAGCACCACCCAATTTTCACCGCTATCAGGAGATCTTAAAAGATCATCACGCGCGTAACATCTCCAATCTGTCCTTCGATCGCTACCTGGAGCGGGTGGAGTCGGTGAAAGACCCCGAGGTCGTCCAGCAGTGGATGGACAAAATGAAAATCACCAAACGCTACACTCTGAAGCAAAAAGAAGGTGAGGAATCCGAAAAAGTAGTGCTCAGCGCGATGGAGGACGTTCGATACTACCTAACCACTGAGCGTAAAAACGAGATTTTTCAGGCCAAAGACAAAGTTCGCCTCCCGGGTGAGAAGGTCGAAACCCTTCCCAAAGGAAACATTCGCCGATCCATTGAGCGCGAGCTTCAAAACCAACGTCGTTTCCCGCTGGTCACATCCAACCACCTCCGTGGGCGCCTGCGCCGCTGCAACCTGAGTTTCTTCAAAAAGGGCTCGAAAGGAATCACCTTTGTCTGTGCGGTGAAACGTAAACCACGTTACAAAGACACCGTCTTTAGCGACAGCATCCAGAAGCTCATCGACTACGTCGAAGAGCATCCCAAAGTGCTGGCGGAAGATCTCCTCAACACCTACAAACCCGAAGGTGTCACTGAAATCACCGAAGACTCTCAAAAGGCAGTTTCTCAGGACCTTCGATGGCTCGTGGGCTCTGGTTACGTTTCCGAATTTGCAAACGGTTCTTTGACGGCCGAGAAAAAGCTCGATATCAACGCAGCCGAAGACAAAAACAACCAGCCCAAGGAAACTCCCAAAAAGGAGAAGAAAGCCAAAGCTGAGAAGGAAGAAGCTAAACCTGCAGAGGAGGACGCACCCGAGGCTGAAGTAGTAGCCGAAGCGCCAGCTGAACCGGCTACAAAAGTAGAAGCACCGGTTGTCGAAGAAACTCCAGCTGAAGAACCTAAAGTTGAGGAGAAGTCAGAAGAGCCTCCTGCAGAAGAAGTTGCGGAAGCTCCAGAGGAGGCCACTGAAGCAGAGGCTACTGAAGAGCCAGCTCCAGCAGTTGAACCGGAAGCGAAGCAAGAGCTTGCGGAAGAAGCATCTGCTCCGGTAGCAGCGGAGACTCCTGAAATTAAAGAAGAAGCTGTGGCACCTGAGACAAAAGAAGATCAAGAGACAGAGGAAGCTGAAGAACCCAAAAAGGAAGCTTAACCTTTAATCTCATTCACTCTTTCAAAAGGCATTCCACAACGGAATGCCTTTTTTGTTAGGTAGGGCTGATCATCCCTGATCAGCCGCAGTGGGATGGAATAAGATGATAGAACCTCATTACTGTGAGGCAGATGCGGTTGATCGGGGACGATCAACCCTACCCTGTGAGGCAGATGAACGACGGAGCGTCCCGCAGTGGCGAGATCAACCCTAACCTCTCTGGGTCACTCATTCACTCGGTTGAGGGTCCTGCACCGTGTGCGGTGCAGGTGCGGCACCGCAGGCGGTGCGTGGGTGGCACCGTATACGGTGCGTCGGATGCACCGCACGCGGTGCAATAGGTTCAATCGCTCAGTATCGTGAGGGTTCGACTATAAGTTCCGACTCTGAGAGTCGAGGTAGGTCGTCCGCGGGAGTAGGTGGTGCGGACTTCCAGGGCGTATTGCCCATCTTCCATCTCGTGTGGGAGTTGCAGCATTAATCGCGAGGGAACGTTGTCGATGATCTGATCGATTCGGGTCTCCTCACCAGTTGATTGAGAGATGAGGTAGGCACCATCCTCAGGGTTTGCAGGATTCAACTTTAGGCGTTTACCCGTTACTGTGATCACTCCACCGGGGGTGATTCGATCGTTAACGCTCTGACTCTTCGCATCCACTACCCGGTACACCTGAGGCTGATTACTGTTGCCTCCTACTTTCTCGGTTTGGATCTCGTCCACTGCTTCTTTCAAAGCAATGCCTGTGCTGAGGTGGATTTTGATTTGATGGCGTCTCTCATCGTAATAGTCGTCCGATCCCTCAAAAACGCCGGAAATGCTGGGTTTGATATTGAAGAGCGGGGTGCGAACGGCAGAGCCTTCTTCGACGAGATCCTTCACAGTCGCTACAAAGACATCCAGGACCAGCTTGGCATCACCTGGGCTCATGCTGGTGCCCCTGCGCAGCATCTGCTCAAGAACTTGTTCCATGTCGTAGGAACGAAGCTTGGCAATGCGTGCAAATCGGTCGTTAGGGTTGGGAGTGAGAGGGTTTTCAACGAGTTCGTATTTTAGCATAGGTTGAGGTGGGTTAGAGGTGAATTTGGTAGGGCGGATGCGTCCCCGCTCCGCCGAGGTTTGTTTGGGTCGATGCGGTTGATCGAGGACGATCAACCCTACCCTGTGTGGCAGATGAACGGCGGAGCAGGGATGCTCCGCCCTACCTCCCATTAGGCGAGGATCATGTAGTCTTGTTCAACTTTAAAACCACGTTTGTGTAAATAGCTTTGGATGAGGGGGCGGGCATCGCGGGAGCCGACCATGGAGAGGATGAAAGGCTTTTTACCGCTTTCGATGGGGATCTCGTCGGGGCGGATGACGGGGGTGCCCTCGATGATCTGACCCGTCTTTCGGGGGTCGATGTCGATATAGGACGAGATGCGATGCTTGTCTTCGTGGAAGCCGAAGTAATCCAGACGGGATCGGGTCTTGCGGCCGGAGCCCCAGATCATGAGGGGGCGGGCGTCACTTGGGCCGTGGTGCTGCATCCATTGATCGAAGTATTTGCCTTTGATGCGCCAGATGGCTTCTTCGCTGTAATTGGAGTGGGTGCGGGTGAGTTTATGGCCGTGATCGCGCCAAAGCAGGAGGGGTTCATTGATCTTTTCAAAACAAACACCTGCGTCCAGCCAGCGGAGCCAGGCTTCGTAATCCTCGGGGAAATCACCATCCCGATAGGCGCCGTGGTTCTCAATAACCGATCGGCGAAGGCAAACGCTGGGTTGAACTACCGGAGCATCGATGAAGCGCATCGCTGCAATCGACTTTGCAGTAGTTAAGGAGTTGGACCACTCGGCATAGACTTGCAGCCCCTCGCCTACTTCTTCACCAAAGCAACGAACCTTGGTTGCGAGCAGATCCGTCTCGGGGTGTTTCCGCATCCAGTCGTATTGGGTGACGAACCGATGCGGCAGGCTGATGTCATCCGCATCCATGCGGACGATGAGGTCGGCCTTTGCCAGACGCATGGCTTTATTGGCAGCCTTGGCGACACCGAGGTGGTCAGTGCGCACGTAACGAATGCGTTTATCGACATCCGCCAATAACTTTGCGACCGTGCCGGTATCGTCCGTGGAGCCATCATCGACCACGATAAGCTCCCAGCGACGAAAGGACTGTGCCTGGATGGATTGAATCGCCTCCCTAATGTAGCGGCCCGCGTTGTAGGCGGGCATCACGACCGACATTTCGGGGGGTTGCATATGGATGATTTGTTTAAGGTAGGGCTGATTGTCCTCAATCAGCCGTGAGTAGGTGCGGCGGAGCAGGGATGCTCCGCCCTACCATTTCAAATTACTTCACCAGCACTTCTGCGATTTGCACGGCGTTGAGTGCGGCGCCTTTCCAGAGCTGGTCTCCGGATACCCAAACGGACAGGCCGTTGTCGAGCGCGGTGTCCCTGCGGATGCGGCCGACTCCACACTTTTCCTTACCTGCGTAATAGAGAGGTGTTGGGTATTCGTTGTTTGCTGGGTCGTCTTTAAGCTCTGCGCCTTCGAACGCGGCAACCGCTTGCTTTGCTTTTTCGACGTCGACTGGCTTCTCGAATCCGGCGTTAATCGCGAGGGAGTGCGCACGGTGCACCGGAACGCGAACACAGGTGCAGGTCACTTTGAGGTCC
>JAKSBQ010000380.1 GCA_022361075.1 Opitutales bacterium
GGGTGTGTTCGCAGCTGGTGACTGCCGCCGTGGACAATCTTTGGTAGTATGGGCGATCAATGAAGGGCGTGGTGCGGCGCGTGAGGTCGATCAATACCTCATGGGCGTGACGCAACTTCCGTAAGGAACACCATCATTCATCTTTGAGAAACTGCAGTTCAATGAGCTGCAGTTTTTTGTGTAAAATCGAAAGACGATTAAAACCCTGTTGAATGGAGGGAAGTCCGGCAGCTGAGAATCGATTCAAAAACCGTAGACCAAACGCAAAACGCTATTCTTGATGAATCTTAGCGCACTGGTCACAGTCAGTTCCTTACCTCATTTGCACATTCTAATCCCTTTTTGAGGTCCAACAGATTCTGTAGCGTGGTTTCTGCGATACTTTCGAGCGCCTGTTCAGTGAAAAACGCCTGGTGCCCTGTAATCATGACATTCGGGAAGGTCATCAAACGTGCAAACACGTCGTCCTGAATGATTTGGTTGGATAAATCTTCGAAGAACAAATCCGCCTCTTCCTCGTAGACGTCCAATCCAACCCATCCGATCTTGCTCGATTTCAATCCTTTGATCAACGCTTTGGTATCAATCAAGGCACCACGACTGGTGTTTATCAACATGACTCCTGCCTTCATTTTCCCAATGGAAACATCATCGATCAAGTGATGAGACTCTGGTGTCAACGGACAGTGTAAACTTATGATTTCTGCCCGGGTCCAAATCGAATCGAGACCCACGTATTCCACGATCCCATCAAGGGACGAATTTGGATAAGGATCGTAAGCGATCAACTCACACCCCAATCCTTTCATGATATTGGCAAACACCGCACCGATTCTGCCAGTTCCAACAATCCCCACCGTTTTTCCGAAAACGTCAAAACCGAGCAGACCGTCGAGGGCAAAATTTCCTTCATGGACACGGTTGTGGGCACGATGAGTCTTTCTGTTTAAAGCCATGATCAAAGCCAGGGCGTGTTCTGCAACAGCGTGAGGAGAGTAAGCCGGAACACGTACGATTTTGAGAGTCTTCTGAGCCGCAACAGACAAATCTACATTGTTGTAACCCGCACAGCGCAGCGCGATGAAACGAACTCCATTGTCGCTTAGACCAGCTAAAACTTCGGCCGAAAGATCATCGTTTACAAAAACGCAAACCGCATCAAACCCCGCCGTCAAACCGACCGTAGTTACGTCCAGATGGACTTTGAAAAATGTGAAATCGAAGAACGAAGCTTCCTTTGCTTGTGAAAAAAAGGCTTTGTCGTAAGGCTTGGAACTAAAGAATGCTACTTTCATAAGAATACCCGCGCACTAAGGAAATACGGTTATGAGCAAAATCAACTCCTCCACACCCAATTACATCAAAGCCAACCGCGAAAGTTGGAACGAAACCGCCGGAGTGCATCTGAAACACTATGTTGAGGAGCTTTACGAAAAGATTGCTGACCCCGAATTCACAACTTTCGACAAGGTCGAGAAGGGAATTTTCGGAGACATCGGAATCGAAGGTAAAAACGTAATCCAGCTCTGCTGCAACAACGGCCGTGAGCTAATCAGCGTAAAAAAGCAAGGGGCCGCTCACTGTGTGGGTGTTGATCTTAGTGACCAATTTATCGAACAAGGGCAGAAGCTATCCAAACGAGCTGGAGTAGAAGTGGAGTTTATCAGAAGCAACGTCTATGAGCTTCCAGGCTTACTAAAAGGCCAATTCGACATCGTTTACATCACCATCGGGGCAATGGGTTGGCTTCCTGATATACCCGCGTTTTTTGAAATCGTTGCAAGTCTGCTTCGAACCCAAGGTCAGCTTTTCATCTACGAAATTCATCCGATCCTAAACATGTTTGACAGCGAGAAAGGGGACATCATTGAAGACTCTTACTTCCGAAAAGAACCTTTCGTGAATGATGATGACGTGGATTATTTCGATCCAAGTAAAAAGATCGAAGCTGTATCTTATTGGTTCCCGCACCGTGTCGCCGACGTGATTCAGGGTTGTATCAATAATGGACTCAAACTGACACATTTCGAGGAATACACTCACGATATATCCATGACTTACAAATCCTTCGAGCAGTATGAAAAGCGCTTACCACTCAGCTACAGTCTGATCGCGGAGAAAAAGTAAGATCCGGATTTTCAGAAGAATATCCATTTATTTAGAAAATTCGCATCAAATATCTTGACATCAAGATACTTTATGCGAAGTTAAAAGCATGCAAACTGCAAAACCAGTCACAGGAATGCATGTATTTCTTGTATTGTGGAAAGCCTTTCGAGCGATGGAAATCATCGATAAAAAGAGTATCGCCTCTTTGGGCCTCGGTGGGCACTCGGATTTCGCGATTCTCGAAATGCTCTCGACTAAGGGTGCGATGCCAATCAATGCGATTGGTAGAAAGGTGGGACTTACGAGCGGGTCGATTACTACAGCGATGGATCGGGCGGAATCAAAAGGTTGGGTGGAGCGTTCTTACCACAAGGATGACAGAAGAGTCGTTTTGGCGAATCTGACAGCAGAAGGAAACCAAATTATAAAAAACAAAATGCCCCAACACGCAGCAGCCCTCGAACGAGCATCAGAGGTTCTTAGCGAAGATGAGAAAACGACACTTATTTCTCTTCTTAAAAAGCTTGGTTATCACGCACAGGAAAATCACGAAAATATCATCAACAACAGTCAGTCATGAAAAAAACACTTAGAACTCTTGCCGTTATCATTCCTATTCTGGGTATTTCAGTCTGGATCGCCCAGGGACCCAATCTCGGTTGGACCAAAACTCAAATCGAGGTGCAAAAAGTGGACGATATTACAGGCATTGAATATTCCGAATACGAAGATCGCATCACCTTCGGAGTAGAATTGCCCGTTCTATCTCTCGGGCTCAGTGCACTACTTTTCGGCGGAAGTTTTCTCCTTAAGAAGAAGAGCTAGCTCATTTCACAATTAAATCATCATCATGAATAAAAAAACTATCATCACATCACTCGTAACGGTTGCTTCAACCGCTCTTTGGAGCGTCAGTCTTCAGGCAGAAGACTTTAACTTCGAGGATCCTAAGGGAGTTAACAATGTATCATTCTCAATGGACGCACCTTTGGAATTCATCAGTGGAAGTGCCAACGGCATCTCAGGTATTGTTACATTCGACGCCGATCATCCAAAGAAAACATCTGGTACCATCACCCTGAACACATCAACTCTGATGGTTTCAAACTCCATGATGAAAGACCACATGCATGGCAAAAACTGGATGGATGTTGAAAATCATCCTACCATTGAATTTTCGACGGATGGTCTGTCCGGGGTCGAAGAGACGAGCAAAGGCTACACAGCAACTGCAGCTGGCACTCTCACGATAAAAGGAGTCTCCAAGGAAGTGGAACTTCCGGTAACGTTGACCTACCTCCCTGGTAAACTCGGGGCTCGCAGCAACGGTAGGATGCAGGGTGATCTTCTCGTCATTCGCTCAACATTCACCGTTCTCAGAAGCGATTACGGAATCAATCCCAAGGCACCTGAGGACAAAGTTTCTAACCAAATCGAGCTCAAGCTCAGTATCGCCGGATACGCAGCCAAGTAACGGAACAAAACCATTAACTTCAGTTTGGACTCCGGTGGATAAAACATCGGAGTTTTTTTAACTCTAAACATCATGAAAACAATCAGACCATCATCGGAACGAGGGCGTTCCAACTTCGGGTGGCTGGACAGTCACCACAGTTTTTCATTTGGCGAATATTTCGATCCTCAAAATATGGGTTGGGGCCCGTTAAGAGTGATCAACGACGACCGGGTTGCGGGAGGCGGTGGTTTCCCTACCCACCCACATCGCGACATGGAAATCTTTTCATACGTCGTGGAAGGACAACTTGCACACAAAGATACTCTTGGAAACGAAAAGACACTCGCGCCCGGAGACATTCAGCTCATGAGCGCAGGCAGCGGTATCATGCACAGTGAGTTCAACCCATCGGACACCGATCCCACTCACTTCTTACAGATTTGGATCGAGCCGTCTCAAAAGGGCCTGGAACCTAACTATCAAGAACTCAAAATTGACTCACAGGAAGCTCTCAACGGCTGGAAGCTACTAATGTCACCTGACGAGGAATCGGACTCATTGAAAATTCATCAAAATGCGCGCGTATACGCGGCAAAATTGTCTAAGGGACAATCACTCGAAGTCCCAAAAGCTAGATTTGCTAAAGGTTACCTACATCTGGTGAAGGGAGAGATTCTGGTAGATGACCAAACGCTCAAAACCGGAGACGCTATCGCTACGGAAAATGAAACCTTAGGTAAACTCGAAGCACTCAAGGAGGCAGAAATTCTTTATTTTGACCTCCAATCCTAAGTGTTTACCGTGGACTAATTCGCTTCAATCGCTTTGCTGAGTCACGTGAGAGCCGTGATTCAGAGAGCAGCTAATGCTTCCATCGACATTGATGGTCAGCTGTCAGGAAAGATGGGGCGAGGACTCGTTGTCCTCTTCGGAGTGGAGAAAGGAGATACCCTCAAAGATCTCGATTGGATCGTCAATAAGTGCCTGGAAATCAGAGTCTTCGAAGATTCCGAAGGAAAAATGAATCGCTCCCTGCTCGACATTGAAGGAGAACTGCTGATCGTGAGCCAGTTCACCCTCTACGGGAACATGAAAAAGGGAAACCGGCCGTCATTCAACAGATCCGCACCTCCAGATGCAGCGATCCCGATCTACGAATCTTTTGTCCGGAAATGCAGGGAACGACTCGGAAAGATTAAAGTAATCACCGGAAAGTTCGGCGCACACATGGATGTTTCACTCACTAACGACGGACCGGTTACGATCCTGATCGACACGAATCAAAAAGATTTTTAACTACTCCCTGAATCTTCGTCATCATGGCTAGACACTACTTCGCAGCAGCAGTTTCAATCGTTTATCTCTTAAACTTCACTCTGGGAGTCTTCGAAATTCCAGACAACCTACCCTTTGTGGGTAATCTCGACGAACTTGCAGCCAGTGGACTGCTCTTTCACTCGATTCAGGAGATCCGCAAACAACGAAAGCTGAAGAAAGAAGAGCGGCCGGGAGAATCTGAACTCTAGATTCCACGCAACTACTGTTGCTTCGCCCACGAGTCTTTGAGCGATGCTGACCGGTTGTAGACTAGCTTTCCATCGGGAGCCCGACTGTCGCGAATGTAGAACCCAAGTCGTTCAAACTGAAAACGTTGCCGAACATCAGCTTTCCCTAAACTAGGCTCGACTTTGCATTTATCGAGAACCACTAAAGACTCTGGATTTAAATTGTCCAGATAGGTTTTACCTTTCTTCTTTTGTGTGTTGCTAGGTTCTGGATCCTCTTTCGTGAAGAGTCGGTCATACAGGCGAATTTCGGCATCGAGTGCGTGTTCCGCAGACACCCAGTGAATCGTTCCTCTGACCTTTCTTCCGTCCGCCGAAGTTCCACCTTTGGTTTCGGGATCGTAGGTGCAGATGAGTTCAACGATTTCGCCGTTTTCATCTTTCACGACCTCCTCACAGGTGATGTAATACGCGTAACGTAGTCTGACCTCTCGTCCAACGGTCAGCCTGAAAAATTTCTTTGGCGCATCCTCCATGAAATCATCCTGTTCGATGTAGAGGGTTTTCGAAAAAGGAACTTTCCTCTTACCAAAAGATTCATCGCTCGGATGATTCGCGGCCTCCAAAAACTCGGTCTCGCCCTCCGGGTAATTTTTGATAGTGAGTTTCAACGGTTTCTGAACCGCCATCACCCGAGGCGCCTTGTTTTCCAAATCTTTCCGCAAACAGTTCTCTAGACGGGATATGTCGATCCACTGAGCACGTTTTGAAATTCCAATCTCAGTGCAAAAATTCCTGATCGACTCAGGAGTATAACCTCTTCTGCGTAAACCACTTAAAGTGGGCATACGCGGATCATCCCAACCGTCCACATACTTTTCCTCCACTAATTGCAGGAGCTTTCTTTTGCTCATGATCGCGTAACTCAGATTAAACCGCGCAAACTCGATCTGGCGTGGATGAAAAATCTCAAGTTTCTCGCAGAACCAATCGTAGAGCGGTCGATGATCCTCAAACTCCAAAGAACACAAAGAGTGCGAAACACCCTCAATCGAATCCGACTGACCGTGAGCGAAGTCGTACATCGGGTAAATGCACCACTTGTCTCCTGTTCTGAAATGAGTCTCTCTCTGAATGCGATAGATTACCGGGTCGCGTAAATTGAGATTCGGACTCGCCATGTCAATCTTTGCGCGCAACACCTTCGTGCCGTCTTCGAATTGCCCTTCCTTCATCGCGCGAAACAACTCTAAGTTTTCTTGGACCGTTCGATTCCGATATGGGCTATTGGTTCCGGGCTCAGTGAGATTACCACGAAGTTTTCTCATCTCCTCGGCATCGAGATCGCACACGAAGGCATTGCCATCTTCGATCAGCTTTTCGGCCCACTCATAGAGTTGTTCATAATAATCTGACGCGTAACATTCCTTCGCCCACTCGAAGCCAAGCCACGAAATATCACGACGAATCGCCTCTACATATTTCATGTCCTCCTTGGCCGGGTTAGTGTCGTCTAAACGTAAATTACAACCTCCGCCAAACTCCTTCGCCATCTCGAAACTCACACAAATTGCCTTGGCGTGGCCAATGTGTAAAAATCCGTTTGGCTCAGGTGGAAAACGGGTTTGAACGGTTTTGAAGCGTCCGCTTGCCAAGTCCTCATCGATCGCTTGTTGAATAAAATGCCGAGGTTCCCTCTTTTCCTCAATCTCTGTGTTTTCGTTTCCCATCTTCTCGAAAAGTTGATTAGTTTTGCGCAATCGCACGCTCGAATCTAGCGACCACCTTATCCTTCCCCAGAACCACCAACAACGGCAAGAGATCGGGTCCTCCACCCGCACCACTCACCGCCCAACGAACTGACGGAAACCATGGAAAAGGTTTTTCCTGGCCCTGGTCTTCGGCCAATTTCATGAAAGCTCCTTCAACGGATTTTTCGGTCCAATTTTCAAGTCCTTCCAAAGCTTCTTTTGCCTCTGCAACCTTTTCAGCTGGATTTCCTTTTTTGCTCAGTTTGGCTGTCACTTTTTCGTCATATGCGAAATCGTCATCAAAAAAGTAGCCCACGTACTCAGCCAACGTATCCAACGAATTCACTTTGGGTTGAGCTAGCATCATGACTTTCTGGAAATAGTCTTCATCCGTATCCTCATCGATCAATCCTGCTTCATTCAGCACCGGACTCGCCATCCACGAAAAGGTCTCGAGAGGCAACTGGCGCAGATGTTCAGTATTGATGAATGCCATTTTCTTTTCGTCAAACTTCGCACTACCTTTCTGGATACCCTTGAAGTCATATTCTTCGAGAATCTCATCGATCGTCATCACTTCTCGATCATCTTTTGGGCTCCACCCCAGCAAACATAGATAGTTGCGAACTGCTGAAGGAAGAAATTGTTTATCCTGATACTCTTCAATCAACGCACCTTTGTCTCGTTTGCTCATTTTCCCGGGGCCAGACTGCTTAAGGATGAGAGGGATGTGAGCGAAAACGGGTTCGGTCGCACCAAAGGCTTTAAAAAGCTCAGTATGTTTGGATGTATTGGACAAATGATCCTCTCCACGAATCACATGAGTGATGCCCATCGTCATATCATCTACCACGTTTACAAAGTGGAAAACCGGACTCCCGTCCGAACGATAAATTACAAAATCTTTTTCTTCAGTTCGCTCTACTCTGCCACGAACTTTGTCCTCAATGATTTGGGGCTTGTCAGAAACTTTGAAGAAAACTGCTCCTTCCTTGTCATACGCAAGTCCCTTGTCCCGAAGGATTTGAAGGTGTTTATCATAAATTTCTCCACGTTGACTCTGGAAGTAAGGACCATATTCGCCGTCCTTTTCAGGGCCTTCGTCCCAGTCCATGCCAAGCCACTTCATCCCATCAAGCAACACTTGCAAAGCCTCAGGTGTGTTACGTTCTTTATCGGTATCTTCGATTCGTAACACAAATTTCCCTCCGGTCTTCCTCGCGTACAACCAGTTGAAAAGTGCAGTACGAGCACTTCCAATGTGAAAGAACCCTGTCGGACTTGGCGCAAATCTTACTCTTACCTCTGACATGACTAGAATGTTAAAAAAGAAAGGATGATGAGAGGAATGTCACTCGGTTACAAACAGATAACATCAAGCAACAATTTCTACTTTAAAAGATCCATACGGTCTCTTCAAAAAGCGTCAAACAACCGAATACTCCAAAAATCGTTGAATGAGCGCCTCATTAAACTCCAAAGAGGCATCAAGAAGAGGTTCATCTGTTTTCATCCAGATTGCATCAATCGCCTGCCGACGATGTTCTCTAAGCTTCTCTAATTTACCTGCAGCCCGTTTGGTAAGTTGATACTCCTTGACCCTCCCATCCTTCTCTGAAGAGCTGACTTCAACAAGCTTCTGTTCCTGCAATTGTTTCAGAATTTTCGAAACAGCTGCCTTGGTGAGATCGCTCTTAGCCGCAAAAAGAGACGGCATGAACCCTTCGTCGCTGATTTCCTCAAGCATCCTCCACTGAGCCTCCGTCAAATCCACTTTTTGAGCCAGTTCCCGGCGCTTTTTCATGTAAACATGAGACAATGCGCGTAGCTGCTCGATCGCCTTGTACACCTTCTCACGCTTTGTTTTCATGATTCTAGGAAACACATTTAGTTGACTAGGTAAACTATTTATTTAGTTAACATAGTTAACTATGAAGACAGTATCCAAAAACCGTTTCCTTGAAATGGCGCAATGCTATCACGAAACGGCACCCTTTACAGTGCCTCAGTATGACTGGTTGCAGGACCAGGCACTCGATCTGATCGCATCAGACTCTCGAACCGAACACGCTTACTTCGTCGATGTTGGTGGAGGTAGTGGCCGGATGGTCAAAAAATATCTGAAGCGTTTCCCAGACTCCAAAGCGTGCATCGTAGACTCATCAGACGCTTTTCTCGAATTAGCAGCACAATTTCTTTCGAAGGAAAAGGCGCGGGTCGATTTCATCCAATCTCCCATTGAAGAAAACTGGGAAAATGAACTGATCGAACAACCCACAACTGTCTTCTCAATGTCGTGTATTCATCATCTCTTGCCGGAGGAAAAACAGACAGTTTATCAAAAATGCGGGGATATTCTGATGGATGGGGGGCTATTCATGAACGTCGACGAGATGATCCGAACCACAGAGGAATCGTTCTTCACACACCTTCAATTCTGGTGGGAACATGGGCTGGCTCAAAAAGATGTGATCCCTGATCATCTGAGAGATTCCTACGAACGTTTCATGGAGTTCTTCTACAGATGGAAAGTGAGGAATATAGACCAGCGCGATCAGCCAAAACAAAAAGGAGATGATCTCTATCAGACTGTCACAGAACAACTTGAGATGTTAAAAAACGTCGACCTTAAGCGGGTAGATTCTTACTTCTCTTTTAGAGTCTGGAACGCGATCGCGGGTCGAAAGTCAATTTGACTAGATCAAAAAGTAGGGCTGCACTTAGCAGTGCAGCCCTTTAAATCGCTTCGAATCGAGCGTTTACATCACTTGCTCGGTATGATCACTATCGCGATGCAATTGTCCTCACCAACTTCCTTCGGATCGTTTTCGTAAACCTCTATTGGATGGATCTTCTTGTTTTGCTTAAACTTCTTGGCTTGCCCGTGCATCATCGCTCCCGACCAAGCATTGCCGAGGTGTTTGTAGGCACCCGTGTGCTTGGTGTGATAACCTTCTGCAGTGTCTCTAGTTCCTGAAATGAAGGAATCTTTGAGATCGGTGGGAATCTCTTCAACGGGAATTCCCGAAGTGTAAGTGCACGCACTCTTCACCATATCCCACTTGTGATAAATCGAAAAAGGATTCCCGCAAGGTTGGATGCCCAACTCCTCCAAATACGCACTAAGCGACCCGAGGTCATTTTCCATATTTGGACC
>JAKSBQ010000108.1 GCA_022361075.1 Opitutales bacterium
TAAAACTGGATTCGGAAGAATCATTGGGGAGGATTCGGAAAGTTAGGCTAAACCCTAATGAGAGCAGTTACGAATGGGAATGCTCGGTGCAGGATCTTCTCTCCTTCTACTCTGATCCTCGTTTTCAGGGTTTTCTCTACAATGCTGGTTTCAGCAGCCCGAGCGACCAGCTGCAGTTGAGTTTGTTGGCGTAGGTGAATTTTTTCGTTAGATCTATACCGGTTTTTTAGATTGAAAGAGCTACATGAAGGAATTGTAGGAAGTAGAGTTTGCTCGGAGGATGACGGAATCTAATTTCTTCGGTTTCTTGAATACCTTCATGTGAAATCAATCTATCTTCTGGGGAGCATGTAGACGTAATAGAAGTTCAATGGCTTGCCGAGGCGTAGTTTGGAGGTTTTTGTCGAGGAGGATGGGATTTTATGCTTCGCTCCAGACGAAGAATGCTGGGTGACACAGGATTCGAGAGTGTAGCAAAAAATTTGTATGTCCTACAAAATCAGTCGATTATGAAAAATATGATAACAGAAACACTGATGAATGCACTGATTCTGAAAGAAGTCTGCATAAAATAATTCAAAAGTGGCCGTATTTACCTGAACCTTGCAAAGATTCTATTATATCCATTGTCAGAAATCATCGTTCCTAAATATCATATTACATCTAGTGAATTTCGACCAGCGCTTCGAGTATTTACATTCCTTCGAAGGACTATTGCTAGATTTGATTAGCAATTATTGGAATTCAGCACATTTTGCCAAAAGATTGAAATTCCCTAGCCGTTGATTGGCCTATAGGTTCATTAAAATATGCATGCGAATTCGGCTTGAAGACTCAAGCATGGAATTTAGACACGAACAATTGGGAGTTTACCTATTGGTATCCTGAAAAAGAGACATGGTAGAAGCAAATTCCTATCCAAATCATTTACTTCTTCAACAAGAGTTGGAAAACCAGTTGAATCGCTGAATTAACCGACCATCGAGAGTTAGGTATTGCCTCATGAGATTGGTGGTTAGGCAAGAGTGTACGGGTAAAATTGAGACAATGTCTCCAACTTTGAAATTACCAGAATTGTGCTCCCCAAGGTCAATGATGCCATGTTCCTGGGATATTGATGTCAGATAGAGATCTACCTCCATGCTTCGCCAGAAATCATTTTCCAGTTTCACCAACTTGCCAAAGGCATTTTGGTTACCCACATTTATTCGTTCTTTTGAGAAATGGGTCGAGCCTCCGTGAATAACCATTTGGTTTCTGTGAGGATAAACCCCCACCACGGGGCAAGCCAATGCGACTGCAATTTCAGACTCTTTGCATGAACCGATTGAGGTTTGAAAAAGATCATAGAAAACAAAATTCCCTGGAGTGATGGTGTCTACGATACCGAACGTATCCAGAAGACTACATCCAGGAGTGTCACCAGCTAAGATTTCAGGCTCAAAATCGGCGTATTGATTTTTGAGCTTTGCTAGCGCATCAAGGGTATACGCATAAATCTGTAGCTTGTCTTTCTCATCTATGTGATTGTATGTGTTCCCGGGATGACAGTAGAACCCTGCAAACCTCAGGTTTTTGCTTTTCTCAATCAATTTGAGGTATGAGCCAATCGTTTCATGATCGTTCCAGGTAATCCCTGTGCGTTTGTAACCTGTATCAATATCAAGGTAGCAATCGATAGGTGAAGCCGTTTGTTCTGCTAGAATGCGAATTGATTCTACCTGATCAACGATCGTTGAAAGCCGACATTTTTCTGCTAACTTTTCGTATCCATCGGTTTCCAATGGGTTTACTGGAAAAGCGATGAGGATATTTCCCCAGCTTGCCTCAGCAAAATAGTGAGCCATTCTCAGAGAACTGACGGTTATTTTATGAACTCCTTCCGCCCTGAACCAACTACCAATCTCTATGGACTGATGAGTCTTAAAATGAGGCCGAAAGCAAACACTCGCTTGTTTCGCTTTCTTGCACATTTTAGAGATATTACGCCGACATTTTACCTCATCGAGCAGAAGAGTAGGGCTGCTAATGTTTAACATGTTCGCTAGTGTTGAAAATTCACATTATGGTCATTTCGTCAATGACCCCTAACTACAGGTGATACACGATATGTATAACTATATTTCTTATCTCGGAGTAAATATTCATCGTGGCATGTTGCTCCCCAAGAGTTGTCCGCTCCGACCCCCATCTGCTTGTGATCGATACTCAAATAAATGTTCTGTGGCTTTGGTAAGTGCCACGAATACTCTGCTGATTCAATGGAATCATTCGAAAACGGCAGCGCATTTACACTGAGAGTTTTTACTGATTTGAACCTCAGGCCTGACTCTTTACCGTTGATCAATTCGAACCACCTCACATTTGTTTTATTGCCGTTTTCCTGAGGTTTGGAGTAGTCAATCCAATCTCTCATAACATTCGATTGTCACGATTTTGCCTCTGGAAACGTCGAGTTGGATTTCGTTTCCTTCCACGGGTAACTCTTCAAGAGCAGTTTCATTTAGCTGGTTCAAATAGGCCTTTTCGAATGGGAACCCACATTTGATTTTCGTCTTTTGATCTGCCTTGGAAGGATTGAATATGCGAACGATCACACTCTCGCGAAGGTCTGATTTCTTGATTGCGCCCAAGACGAGATGAGAATTTTCAATTTCAAGAAATGACTTCTCTCGAGGAAGGCATCCATTTTGCTTACCAAATTGGCAGGGTTTCAGAGGTTGGTTGAAGCACAACGCATACTTATAGATTTGGTCTGTATTCCAATCGTTTTTGTGAGGCATGATTGCGTAGTGGTGCGTCGATTCCCCAAGGCTTTGAGCACTCTCATCTCCTGGGTAATCCATCCAGAGACGATTGTCACACGGGATTCGTAGTTCAACCCCTCTCAATAACCCAAGTGCGATGGTTTTACCGCCGGACTCATCAAGCATTTCGTAGTCCTTGGTGCTGCGAGAGAGAATCGAAAGAGCGTTTTCATTGTCGTGAGTACTCAGCCATAATTGTAACGGATGTCGTGCAAGATCTTTGGACAAGTCAGGTTCGGTCGAATATTCGGCAACACTAAATGAGCCATCAGCTGATGTCCTTTCGGTATTCATCCCAGTTGGAAAACAGACTTTAAGGTGATGATTTTTGGCGGTGTTTTTGATCGTATTTTCTACCTCAACGTATCGGCTGCCTGTCCGGATTGTTATCACTGAACTGGACTCAATAAACACGGTGTTGGCGGATCGGGACATTTTGCACTTACTCAGCTCTGCTGGAACTTCCAGTTTGGTTTCTACCGAGAACTTTGCGACAAGTGGCCCATGCTCTAGGCATGAAACCTTTGCGGGATTCCCAACTGAGGTGATGCTTTGGTTTTTGGATGGCTCGTTAAACATCCACATGTTTCCACAGTCACCTGTGTCGTAAAGATAGTTTAGGTTTCTGTATGATTTTCCTGTTTCAAAGTACTGGATGTCGAACGTGCCATCAGAGTTGATATTGAGGCTCAGAAACTCGTTCTTTGCACTCCTTGGGCCTGCCAGTAGATCGTTTTGAATGACCTTTGGCGGATTAAAATCTTCGTGCGGATAAGGATATTCACTCTTTGCTTTCCATCCTATTCTGAATGTTTTGTAACCAAGTGAGGGAATCTGGTTTGTCCAGAAATACAACGCCACTCGATGGCAATGAAATGGCATATTCCGGCTTCTTGCGTGGTAAATACCAGCGCGGGTCACTTCTCGTTGTATCTCTTGTATTGCGCACTGATTGCCGTTTTCGTCGGTAATAATGACCTCCTCCAATGGTATTTCTTGTGGGATGTCGATCCATGCTTCTACGACTTCTGATCGTGGAAAGGTAGTTGTATTGTGCACTGCCAAGAAGATACTGGTGCCTTCAACATCCTGAGTGTGTATTTCTTTGGTCAGATTACCCAAAGCCTTGCGTTCTAATCCTTCACAGATCAACTTCGCCTGCTCAAGTCTAGCAAGTCCACCTTTTGCGAGCGCTGCCGGCCCCAACCCGTGAATGGAATCGTGAGCATGGCTTTCAAACAAAAGTTTCCAGATCTTATCGAGATAGGTTTTAGGATAAGCACTTATGTCTGAGGCGTAGGCCAACGTAGAAAGAGGCTCTGCGAAGCGAATCAATTGATTTTCGACGATGCTGTTTGAGATCTTCAGTTCTGGATGCACGCTTAGCACATCACTATGGACATGTCCTACCGGACCATCGCGCATCGGGCCCTGGATGACCTGAAGATCTGCACGTTTAGCAAGATAACTCTTTAGCTCGTCGAGGTATGCAGTCAGCGAACTATGCCGAATGTTGTAATCATCTCCGCATTGTTTCTGAAGTTCTTCAATGATTTCAGGTGTCAGAGGGTGGGGTTCCGTGAAATCTGTGCCATTAAAAAAGAGCAAAGTTTCCGGAACAGATGTGTTTTTAACGGTCTCGAGTGAGCGCTCGAAACCTTCATTTATATTTTCTTTGTGAAAACTGGTTTCAGGATCCAGTATTTCGTGGAACCAACCGTAACCCTCCGGATCTGCGGTGTGAAAAGGCTTACCTAAATCGCCATACTCGTAACGCCAGTTTTTATCCCATGGATCTCGATCATAAACAATCGGAATGTGACCGGCAAAAAAGAAATTCCATCTGGCTTCAGGCCCAAGCCGTGATGCTAGCAAACGAGAGCCATCAGGTGATTCCCATATAAATTCGGGTTCTTTGCATCTCGCTGGATTTAGATATTTGTAGAAAATCGCGATATCGATCCCGAATTGATTGTATATCTGTGGAAGTTGACCTATTTGGCCGAATGAAAACACGTTGTATCCGCAATTGAGCACACTTCCAAAATCAGCAGATACTTCCATACCATATTTTAAATTTCGAATCACTGATTCTCCATTGATTGCCCCGCAATCTGGCAGACTATACCAAGGCCCGACTTCAAGACGATTATCAGCGATGAATTCTCTAATTTGAGTTTCTTTTTCGGGGCGAATCTCTAAATAGTCATGCAGTAGCTGAACTTGTCCATCTAGTAGAAAAGAGCGATAAGCCGGCTTTTCTTCTATGATCTCAAACAGGTTGTCTAGACACTCGACAAGTGCCATACGAGTTTGTTCAAACTGCCAGCGAAATTCGCGATCCCAGTGGGTGTAACATACGATGTGAACGTTTTTTTTCATGATTGTTTAAAATGATTATTGGCCTTTGATGACGGAAAGGATCTCATCAAAATCTTTGCAGTGTTTGTAACACAATGCAGATGTGCCACTTTCCTCAATATTTCCACCGACAAGACCTATTGCGGATATACCAGCAAGTGTGATCGAGACGATTCCTGCTGCGCTGTCTTCAATACCGATTGCGTGGTGACGTTGATGAAAAGGGATTCCAAGTCCTACCCTCAATGCTTCTGCATAGAGCCAGGGATGAGGCTTTGGCGAAAGCTCTCCCAAAGTTCCCGAAAAACCTTTTTGCAGTGGATAGCCTGCCGTGATGATGGTGTCGTAAAACTCATCTGGAGATCCAAGTTGCATTGTGCGAAAGGCATCTACGATTTCAGGCCATGCTTTTTCATGCAGCCCGGACGTAACCAGTGCGATGTGGATGCCAAGCGATTTTAACTCGAGCAGAAATTCCTTAACACCGGAAGTGGGCACAAAAGCATCTTGTTTCCCTTTGCCTTCTAAAATGAGCTGAATCTGCTCTTTTGAGTGACGAAAGTAGTGCTCACGAGCGTCTTCGACAGATTTGTCCGGGCAGTATTTTTGAATGCAATAGCTCAAGTGCTCAGATACTGAGTGCCCAGAGACGTAAGGTATGTCATCGTCTTCCAGGCTGAACTTTGCATCGTCTATTAGACTACTGATGCTTAATTGGATGATCCAGATCCAAAACTCCTCACTTCGAACAGTCGTTCCATCAAGATCCATCAATACTGCCTCGACTGGATACTCAATTCGAACCGGATATACTGGGTAATAGGCGTGATAACCCAAGGCGGAATTCACCCATGCGATCGTATGATTATCGTAGTTGATAAACTCAACTTTTCGATCCTTAGTAGTTAAAATCGAAATCACGCCCTTCTCCCCTTCCCGATGAATTCCATCAGTACATGTTTCTAGTCTGGTCATTCCGGTGTTGGCTGTATTCAAGCAGAATTCGTGTTTGTTGAGATAGAATAGATCTTCCATTGATACACTAAAACCGGGATCATTTAGTGATAGCTATGAATAGCTTTTCAATGGATCTCCACCCTAATTAAAATTCTCTGTTCCAAACTTGGAATGGATGCTCCCATATCATCGAATGCTAGGTGGACAAGCTCATCTGGACTTACAGAATCGATAAGAAATATCATACATCTGAATCCATGAAGAATTACCCCATTTACTTGCTTTTGGCATTTTGGCATTTAACGGTCTTGGCATCTCCATTCCCGGCTGGGTTCGAAGCTTTTGATCCTGCTATATCTCCCGATGGGGATGGATGGATACAGTCGATCAGAGTTACGCAACCCAGTCCTCGATGCATCATTGATAAAGACACCGAAGTGTCCTTTGAAGCAGAAGGCATGGAAGAGGCAGTGGCTCTCTGTTGGAGGTATCCTACCGAAAAGAGCGAGTACCCATGGGGGAAGGATATCGTTGTTGCAAGAATTGAAATCAGGCCGAATGGACTCACAAAATTCGCATTTCCTGCAAGTCAGTTTCCTAATGGACCCATCACTCTCAGGATACTTGCCAAAAATGATAAGGGAGAGCGGGATCGATTTGAGCTCCAACTTTATAACCTAGCAGGGGAATGGTGGAATATGGGGATTCCTAAAGAAACTCCACCACAAGCAGAAGGAATGAAACTCCATTTTGAAGATGATTTTGAAGAAGAGTTATCGATTAGTGCAACAGGTGAAGGAACTTTGTATACCTCTCATACTCCTTATGGGAGGGATTTCAGTGGCTGGGAGTTTGCTGATTTCGAAAGCCCAAGCAACCCATTTGAGCAGGTGGATAGTTTTTTAAGAATACGTGCCTCAAAACAAGAGGGAGAAGAAGCTGTGACAGGATTAATTTCTTCTGCTCGTAAGGATGGGAGCGGTCTCTTTTTTCGTATTCCTTATTATGCCGAATGTCGATTTATTGCCCAGTCGGCTCCTGGCACGTGGCCAGCTTTTTGGCTATTAACACGGAACAGCTTACTCAATCGAATTAAGGATTCCCAAAATCGTTCGATGGCTGAAGAGCTGGATGTGGTTGAAGCATACGGAGGGGTAGGTCCTGGTCATCCAAACCATCCAGGATACTCAATCGCTACACATTTCTGGTTTCAACGTGACAAAACCGGAAAACAAAAACCAAGCATTAAAACCAGAGTGCGGATGTATGAGATTGGCAGTAGATCCTACTGGTCTACAACTTTTCATACTTATGGAGTTAAAGTGACACACGATGACACCATCTACTATTTGGATAATATCGAAGTCCATCGCCATCCAACTGGGGAGGTTGCTCAAATGGACGCGCAGTATTTTCTGATTAATCTAGCTATTGGAGGGGCTAGCCGATGGAGCATAGATTTAGAACGTTATGGTAATGAAACGGACATGTATGTCGATTGGGTTAGAATATTTCGATGATAATCTTTCAAGGCATTATCCATGAGTGTTACACAAATGGGACCCATAGATCAGTTACAAACTAAATCATTTTGCGCTCTTATCTAGGAATTAAGAAAAAACGACTATTCCCGATATCCCAATATTGAATCTTTCGCATGATCAGTGACGATTTTAAATTCCACAAACTAAGCCGATTCCTACTTGTGTCATTGTTACCCCCACATGCCGTGCTTGCTTTATGCAATGATCATATCTTTGGCCATAAAATTATGATCGATTCATTTGGAATCCAAAAGAACGCATAAATGGAACACACGAGAAGAAATTACTTACTTACGCTGTTGTTAATGATTTTTTCGGTGGTGACAGCGATGTCTTCGTCGATTGATCTAGAAGGGTTTCGAGTTTCAGCACTTTCTAAAATAGAAATTACAGATGTCTTGACTGAAATTTCTGCGCCGAACGGGCTGAAAATTGTTAGTAGATCCGCAAGTAATGATTTCCTGTTTGCAATACTAGTTGACTTAAGTGGATCTCAGGCTTTGTGGACAAAATCAAAACAAGAAAACTCAAATTGGGAAAAAGTTACAGAACTACCTGCGGAAATGGCTCATATCGATTCTATGGTTTATCAGTTTAATGGGCAAACATTCTCGCTATACTTAAACGGTAAAAATGAAAAAGGTGCGTTTGGACTCTGGGAGTTTAACATATCTAATACTCAATGGAAGAAGTTACAGCTTTCAAAAGATGCGTTCGTAGAACTTGGAACACCTGTGGGTCTTTCGCATGTTTTGTATAAAAATCCTGGAAGTGGTGATACAACTGAAATAGGTCTGTTTAATACAGTAACAGGTTCACTCCATGAAGTAGGTGTCATATCGTTTCCATTCGATTCCATTCGTTTGATGAATCGTTCGAAGAGCGAACCGGTTTTGGTTATCGAGCAAGGACATGAGCGAAAGGAGTTTTTGCTCGAATTTGCTAAAAACGACACAGGATTGCATGAAGTCGACATCATGATCCTGATTATCTATTGCATTGCTCTACTTGCTTTGGGAGGTTTTTTTGCGAAAAGAGGAAAGTCTACTCACGATTATTTCCTTGGGGGCAAAAGAATTCCCGGATGGGCATCTGGGATAAGCATTATAGCAACTAGCACTAGTGCAATTTCTTTGCTGTCGCTTCCTGCCTTATCATATGCGACTGACTGGAGCGTCTGGCCAATACTACTAGGTCCGCTACTAGCAGCTCCTTTCGTTATAATATTCGTTCTCCCCGTTTTTTTCGACCTCAACATCACGACTCCCTACGAGTTTTTGGAGAAACGCTTTGGTCTTATTGTACGTTTGATTGGTAGTTGTCAGTTTTTGATCTACGAAATCTGTCGAACGGGTGTTCTGATAGTGCTCCCTTCACTCGTACTGTCTGTGATTACAGGAATTGATGTGACTCACTGCATCATAGTGGTGGGAATCGTTGCGACAATTTACACATTAATGGGAGGATTTGAAGCAGTTGTGTGGACTGATGTTTTACAAACCACCATTATGCTAGGCGGTGTTCTTTTCTCTGTTGTTTTCGTCTTCATCGGACTCGGAGAAGAGGCTTATGGTATGCTCTCAGATGCGATTGGTTCCAGGAAGTTGGATTTATTCCGATTTGATTTGGATCTTAGCAGCCTCACATTTGTAGTCTTTCTGTTGTATCTTCCGACTGTTGTTAACAGTTATGTTTCGCATCAACCAACCGTGCAGCGATATCTAGCTACTTCTGATAGACGGGAGGCCAAAAGAGCTTTATGGTCAGCAGGGGTTATTGGTCCTTTTATACTGCTTCTGTTTTTTGCAGCAGGCACCAGTCTCTATCTGTTCTATCAGCATTTTCCTGAGAGAATGAATGTGGATATGAACACTCCGGATGAGTTGTTCGCCTGGTTCATTATTAATGAATTACCAGTGGGCATGCAGGGGTTGCTAATTGGAGCTATTTTTGCGGCAACAATGTCGAGTCTGGATAGTGGCTTGAGTAGTATTAGCACTGTGATCGTAACGGATTTTTACAAAAGAATACGAAAAAAGAAAGATGATGATTCAGCTCTAAGAATTGCTAAGTGGATTGTTGGATTATTTGGTGTGATGGGAACTTTGTTTGGTATTTGGATTGCACAATTAGATGTAAAATACCTTTTCAATATGTTCATCGAATTCATGCAATTACTCAGTGGAGGGATCGCAGGTGTTTTCTTTCTAGGTATGTTCACTAAGCGAGCGAATTCGATCGGAGTTATAATTGGATTGGTACTGAGTAGTATGTGCGTTTATTGGGCCAAAGCACACACTAATGTGAGTTTCTACTTATATGGAATTATTGGAACGATGAGCAGCCTGTTGTTAGGATATGCAAGCAGTTGGTGGGTGACTAGAAATCAGAAGTCCATATGAATATAATCGATTGTTGTAGATTAATTTCTCATAATTTACATGTCTCCGTTTAGCAATTGGAATATGCTTGAGTAAAAGCTTGCATAGGGTTTATTTGATTTTCATGCTCGAAAAAAACAAGCCCCCTAGATCTAACCTAACTGAAGGTTTAGACATTGTTAGTTTGCTAGTTAGAGAAAGGAGAGCAATCGGTGTGACACAGATTGCAGAGCAATTGGGAATGCCAAAATCTTCTACACATCGCGTGCTGCAAACTTTGCTCCAGCTTGGTTTCGTGGAGCAGCATCAAGTTACTAGTCTATATACGATTAATCCTACGATATTCGAATTTGTACACGATTTGGCAATGTACTTTGCTAAGAATATATTCTTAGAAAAACATCTACATGAAGCCGCTAGAATTTACAAATGTAGCGTTTACTTGTGCATGCTAGGCGGACTGGAAACTTATATAGTTTGCGGTGCTGGTGACGAGGGTAACACTACAAGGCTTGGTTGCCATGGCCCTGCTTATACGACTTCAGCAGGGAAAATACTTGTAGCAAATTATCCAGAAGATGAGTGGCCTAAATATGCTCCAGATGTCGATTCAGTTCCACCTACTTCTTTCAGCAACACTGACCCAGAGCAATTTTTCATGCAACTCAGAGAAGCACGTGAAAAAGGTTTTGCCTGGAATAGGCGTGAGTCCAGTGCAGATCATTACGCGATTGCCTCTGTGGTTCGTGAACCTTTCGTGAATCGACCAAGACTCGCAATCGCTTTGCTTTTTCGATCTGATAAAATGTTTCTTTATGATACCAATGATTTGGAAAAAACTGTTCAAAAAATAGCAAAGAAGTTGGAACGACAGCTCGGAACACCAATTAATTAGATTTAGTTCCAAACAACGAGGTTTAATCTTTGTTCCAGATCAGGAACTTAAAGAACAGTTTCATATGTGAATTTGTTGTTAGTTTTCTAGGGATCATGGCTAATTGGGGTATTCCAAATTGAAAATGGATACTGAACCCAAAAAAAAACATGATAAAATCTAAAAAACTGTTCAAAACTACATACTTACGACCCCATTCAAGTCTATTCATTCGTAATACACTGTTTGCTGTTTTGGTCGGATGCCTTTGTTTTCTGATGAATGTAAATGCACAGCAAAACAATACTTTAGAGGACGATGAAGATATTTTCGTTTTAGACCCGTTTGAGGTAACAGAAGTGCAAGATGACTCCTACCGTATGATGGAGAGCAATACAGCAACCGGAATCGCCGCATCATTGGATGAAATCCCACTTAACATAAGTATTCTTAATGAAAAGAGGTTAGTTGAAAGTGGTGCGGATACCTTTGACAGGATTATGAGCAAATCTCCCGGAGTTGCTACTCAGACTTTATTTTCGAATGAAATTGTGGTTCGGGGATTTGCTTCGAATGCATATCTTAATGGTAATCAATTTGCCACAACCAGCTGGGCTGGAAAAGAAACTGCATTTATTGAACGTGTTGAAATAGTGAAGGGCCCTAATGCGGTTTTTTATGGTTTGATTCAACCTGGTGGAGTTGTAAACACGATAACGAAAAGACCACTTACGACTAATGAAGGTAGTCTAAGTATTGCAGTTGGTAGTCATAATTATACTTCCACTGCCTTAGACATCAATCGCGTGTTTGCTGACGGAAAAGTAAGAGTTCGATTCTTTGGAACATACTCAGATGAAGATTTTTTTGCTGAGTCAACTTGGAAATGGAACAAGGGATTTGGTACTGCAATTCGCGTGCAACTCTTTGAAGGAATGCATGTAGATACAACGATTCTCTACAATGATACCGTTAGAAAGTACTTCCACACGGCTCCTCGATCTTTGAAGGCTTTTCGTGAACAGGATGAGATCAATAATCTTCGCCAATGGAGGAGTGCCAATGGTGTGAGTGCTTTGTATGATACTTATGTAGTCGACGAAATCTACCCGGAGTTGGGGGTGAAAGGTAACTCTCAGGGTGATGGTATGGGTATCTATGCTTCAGAAGACCTCACTGTTAGTGGTAACATAGTCAATAATTTGGGGCCATATTTTACCAATAAATTTAATTACTATTTTGAAACCCACCAGGGTAAAGAATTATCAGCTGGTAATGAACCAAATTTGGATGGAACTTGGACAGCCTCTGCAGGTTGGACTATATGGGAGCCCGAAGGTTATGGTTTCAAAGATGAGCTGGCTTTTATATATGAAAATGACAGTTTCACAGAGAAATTACTATTGGGTGCTCAAATGACCTTCTCATCCAGAAGAGTATGGTGGGCAGGTGCCCCTGCAACTACAGTTGATGTTCTAAATGGAGAGCGATTCACATTTGAAAATTCTGGATTACCAACGGGCGATTGGCAAGACAGGGGAAATTTGAGTGAAGCTACTGTAGTTGGAATTTATGCCGTAAATATCCTGGGATTGTTTGATGAAAAACTTCATATTTTGACTGGTATCCGGCAAACTGATGTAGAGACGGATGCGGGAAATTACTATAAAAAAGACGACCGCAAGGCTTTTACACGTGAGAGAACAGCAGGCGAACCTACTTTCCAAACAGGTGCGGTCTGGGAGTTTTTGCCTGGTGTTAATTTATTTGCAAGTTACAGCGAAACTTTCCAACCACAGACTAACGCTGTTAGTCTCGATGGAGTGATAGCTGGACCGGCAATTGGGTCGGGCTTCGAAGGTGGGTTTAAGTTCAGTGACAATCAAAAATTCACTGGAACTGTTTCTGTTTACCAAATTGAGGTATCAGGAATTGCAATTCGAGACATTGTGGAAGAAGCGGATAGGCAGCTCAAAGGAATCGTACCAAGTGGACCACTGTTTGTGCAGGCAGGTGTTCAGCGCGTTAGTGGAGCTGAGGTCGAAATCTTTTACACACCGACCAAAGAGCTTTCGTTTACTTTTGGTTATTCGCATATTTGGGAGGCTGCAACTGTTGAAGATACTGCAAATCCACATACGATTGGCCTCAGACGTTTCAATACGCCAAGGAATGCGTTTGTATTTACTCCAAGATACGAGTTTACAGAAGGCAAATTAGAAGGCTTATATATAGGTGGAACGGTAGAATATAAGGGAGATCACCAATCACATCCGAATAACATCATAGTTCCACTCATTAATCCAGATTTTACAGTATTGGACTTGTTTGCGGGTTACACTACAGAAATTTCAGGCCACGAAACAACTTTCCGACTGAATATAAACAACTTGTTTGACAGGGAATACACCAATGGTCGTAATTCGTACGCTAACTTAAGGGAAATTCGTTTGAGTGCTCAAATAAGATTTTAGTTTTTTTGCCGCAATAAACGAATCAGTAAAGGCTCACAGTTTCAGGTGAGCCTTTTCATTTAATTACTATTCATTAAAGCGAACTGAGTTGTTCCAATTTTGGAACTCACGGTTTTTAAACTATAGTTGAATTGTGGATTTTGAGTTATTTATCCGTCAACTTGGTGCTTTAAAAATTGGTTCATCAAACCCTGTAAGTTAAACGAATTATTCCTTAGAATAATTCATACACTTTTCACCTAAAATCCTCAGTATAGCAGTATAATATAAATGAAACATAACGAGCTTTCTAAAAGTGATCCTGTCATGGCTCCAGACTACAAATTTGATGTCGGAATTGTCGGAGGCACACCATCTGGCATTTCTGCAGCAATTAGTGCGGCTGAAATGGGATGCTCTGTCGTTATTCTTTTAAGGGAATCCCACCTCGGAGGTTTGTTAGTTAATGGATTGGGTGCCACAGATATAGAAACTAGAGGGGCAACAACAGGGCTATTTACAAAATTTGTTGATGCAATAAACAATTACTACTTAGAAACATATGGTCCTGATAGTGAAGCATTCAAGATGTGTTCGAATGGCTATCACTTTGAGCCACTTGTTGCAGAAAAAATTATCGAAGAGATGCTGTCTTCAGTCGAAGACAAAGTCACCATTCGCAGAAATTGCACATTTAATCATTGTTCGAACAATGTTAGTAAATCATTGGATGTTCTTAAAGCAGTAAGAGTCCAAAATGATAACAAAAAATGTGAAGAATGGTATAAAGCAAAAGCTTGGATTGATGCGACTTATGAAGGGGATCTGGCAGCTGCCGCAGGAGTGTCTTATCGTTTAGGTCGAGAGAATAAAGAAGACTTTGACGAGCCCATGGCAGGTCATATTTTTAAAGGTTGGGGAACTCCTGCCGATGTTGGATCTACCGGTGATGGTGATCATCGTATTCAATCCTATAATTTTAGACTTTGCTTATCAAATGAGGAGAAGAAACGGGTACCATTTTCGAAACCAGACCATTATGATCGTTTAGAATATGTATCGTTGATTGAAGATTTCGTTTTAAAACGAAGAACTGGTAGGGTTACATCCGAATTCGATCCGGACGGCATTGGTTTTATTACGAATATCATTCATCTCCCAAACAAGAAAACAGATGCAAACAACCAGCATCTGGCTTTTCTATCCACTGATCTACCTGAGGAGAACCAAGGTTGGCCGGAGGAAAACTGGCAATGGAGAGATGCCTTTGCGCGTCGCCTAAGAGAGTACACGCAGGGTTTATTCTATTTTGCCGCAAATGATTCAGAAGTGCCAGGTGATCTGCGTAGGGCTGTGTCTAGTTGGGGATGGGCTGCCGATGAATATTTAGATAATGAGAACTTCCCGAGACAAGTTTATGTCAGAGAGGGTCGAAGGATCAAAGGAAATTACAGTTTTACTGCTCATGATGCACTTCCTGTAGAAAATGATGTTAGACCCCCCGTCCATATCGACAGTATCACTTCTAGCCATTATGCATTGGATTCACACGCTTGCCGAAAACGGGAGCCAAACAGGCCGCATTTAGAAGGCTTTTTCAGTCTTCAGACTTCTCCCTACACGGTACCGATAGGTGTGATGTTGCCGAACGAAGTTAAGGGTCTATTGGTACCAGTTGCTGCGTCAGCCACGCATGTCGGGTTAAGTACGCTACGAATGGAGCCATGCTGGATGGCGATGGGTGAGGCTGCAGGGGTTACTGCTGCATTGGCAGTTGGAATGAATGAAGATGTTTCGAGTGTTTCAGTAAGTGAAGTCCAAAAGAAGCTCCTGGATCGGGATACTACCCTAATTTATTTCAAGAATGACAACCCAAGCAAAGAGGGCTTTAAAGAAAGGCAACTCATGGCACTACAAGATCCTCAACTTTATTCGGGATGGATGTTTCCTTCCCATGTCCTTAGGTAAAAATCATCCACAATCATGCGAAAGATGTAACACGGAAAGCAGATTTTAAAGTTGTTTATCGGGACAAGCACTTGTTCCAAACTTGGAACTCTGAGTACAAAACCTACACTGTTCAGTTTGTTATGTGATCTTTCAAAGAAATTATTGGGAAAAGACTAATTTCAAAAAATCAGGAGATCAGTTAGAGGAGGCTGAAGAATAATTTGAGTGATCTGTTCAGCTCCGACTGATTTTTAAAAAACTTAATAACAGAACAAATGAGCGTTGAGATCATAGATGAGACCTTAGCCAAAAATCCCTCATTGAAGTGCATTCGTAATCATATATTGGATGCTTGCCAGCTCGTGATCCATACTTTTGAGCAAGGTGGAAAAGTTCTTATTTGCGGAAATGGTGGTAGTAGCTCAGATTCCGATCATATTGTAAGTGAATTAGCGAAATCTTTTGAGATTAAGAGACGTGTTGATAGTAGTTTAAAAAAAAATCTAATTGCTGCCGATCCCGAAGAAGGAGGCACGCTTGCTAAGCATTTGGAACCAGCATTCCCAACAATTTCACTCACAGCACCAACCGGGCTAATAACTGCAATTACCAACGATATCGGCGGAGATTTTATTTTTGCTCAACAGATTTGTTCAATTGGCCGCTCAGAAGATCTGTTGATTACTCTCAGCACTTCAGGAAACTCACCGAACGTGATTAAGGCGTTAATTACTGCCAAAGCAATCGGTATGAAAACGATTGGGTTTTCGGGAGAATCAGGTGGTGGAATGATGAAATACTGTGATGTATTGTTAAATGTTCCTGCAATCAAAACAGCGGAAGTACAAGAACTTCATCTGCCTGTATATCACTGTCTTTGTAGATTTGTAGAGCATCATTTCTATGCCAACGAGTTTATTTCTTAATACCTTTGTTAACTTAAAAAATACTAGTGAATCGTTCAGACTTACAGTTACTTTTAGAGAAAATTAAGTCAGTAAGAGCGGCAGTTTTTGGGGACTTTTGTTTGGATGCTTATTGGTTCTTAGAGCAAGATAAAAGCGAGAGATCGGTGGAAACTAATCTTGATATTGAATTTGTCAGGACTCAAAAACACTATCTGGGTGGAGCCGCTAATCTTGCCGCAAATATCGCCGGTCTTGGTATAGATAGAACTTTTGCGATTGGTGTGGTAGGTTCAGATATTTACGGAGACAAAATTAAATGTGAGTTGATTAAAGCGGGTATAGATACAGAGCATTTATCCTGTCAAAAATCCGATTGGAATACGAATGTTTACTTCAAGAGAATCCATGATTCCAGAGAGAAGAATCGAATCGATTTGGGTGCTTACAACAAATTATCATCAGCGATGGTTGATCAATTGCTCGAATCGATAGAAACAGTTTTAAATGAAGTAGATGTGTTGCTGATAAATCAGCAGTGCAAAACAGGTTTGTTTACTGCGTGTTTCAGAAACCAGTTGGAGGAGTTGATTACAAAACACACGGAGAAAACGGTTTTTGTAGATAGTCGCGATTATGCTGAATCTTTTAAGGCGGTGCCAATCAAGATAAACGCACAAGAAGCCTGCAGGATAGCTGGGTTTGATGATCCTGGTGGGGAAACTAATCTTGACAGGGTCAAAGAAGCTTCTGAATTGCTATTCAAATTACGAAATCAACCTGTTTTTGTTACATGTGGAATCAATGGTGCCGTAGTTAGCGACGATTCGGGAACTTTTCATTTGCCCGGACTTCAGTTTGTCGATCGCTTAGATACTGTGGGTGCAGGAGATAGTTTCTACGCGGGAGCTTCTGTAGTTACAGCGGCAGGATTTGATGCAGTGACATCTGCGAAATTTGGAAATTTCGTAGCGGGTGTAACGGTTCAAAAATTATTCCAACCTGGCACTTCCAGTCCTTTGGAGGTTATGGAACTCTACGATGATCATTCTTACCTGTATGAAACTGAACTGGCAGAGGACATAAGAAAAGCCTTTTACATCAACGGTAGCGAAATTGAAATTGTTAGAACTATCGATCACGTGAGTGGTATCACTCATGCTATTTTTGATCATGATGGGACTATTTCAACTCTACGTGAAGGTTGGGAAAAAATCATGGAGCCAATGATGGTAAAGTCAATTCTCGGGGAGCAGTATGAATATGTAGATAGGTCTTCATTGATAGAGGTTACGCAGGCAGTGAAGGAGCTGATTGATCGATCAACAGGAATTCAGACGCTTGCGCAAATGCAGATGTTAATCGATCTGATAAAAGATTTTGGATTTGTAAATGCAGATCAAATTCAGGACATGCATGGCTACAAAAGAATCTACAATAAGGAGTTAATGAAGAAGGTGAAAACACGTGAAGAGCGTTTCAACATTGGCGAGTTTGATGTGGAAGATTTCACACTCAAAAATGCTCCCGAATTTTTGAGTATCCTTCATCAAAAAGGGATTGAGCTCTATCTAGCAAGCGGAACTGATATCGATGATGTTATCCACGAAGCAGAATTACTGGGTTATGCACATTTGTTTCAAGGACGAATTTATGGTTCGATAGGAGATATCAAAAAAGAAGCCAAAAAAATCGTCATGAAACAAATCATGGACTCGATTGACACGACGAATTTCGGACAAATCGTCGTTTTTGGTGATGGACCTGTCGAAATCAAGGAAGCAAGAAGATGCGGTGCACTTGCTGTAGGTTTAGCAAGTGATGAACCTAGGAGACATGGCTTAAACCTTAGTAAACGAACACGTCTCATAAGAGCTGGTGCTAATATTGTCATTCCTGATTTTTCGCAGATGGAAAAACTCCTTCGACTGCTCAACATATAAATCCATAAGAAAATGCATCCAAGATTTGATCGTGATCGATTGCGAGTTTTTCCGCTGTCCAGCAGAGAGAATAAAGTAGTAATAGAGAGAGATCATATCCCAGTTAATCACAAACCTTGTGAAATAACAAAGCGCACTGATGTAGCATTAGGTGAGCTTGTTGATCGAATCCGAAACTCGAAAAACAAAAAAAGGCCAGTGGTGATGGCGTTTGGTGCTCATACGATCAAGAACGGAATGGCTCCAACACTGATCCAGCTGATGAAGGATGGGTGGTTGAATCATCTTGCAACGAACGGTGCCGGGATTATTCACGATTGGGAATTCGCTTACCAAGGGGAATCAAGCGAGGATGTTCGTAAGAATGTATCCGATGGAAGATTTGGTATTTGGGAGGAAACGGGTTTCTACATCAATCTTGCTATTATTGTAGGAGCGTGGGAAGACCTCGGATATGGAGAGTCTGTTGGAAAAATGATACATACTGAGGGTTTAGAAGTCCCAAAAGTTTCTGAATTATATGCGTTTGCTGAAAGGCATGTATCGATCGATTCTGATCGCGCATCTGCTGCAATCGATCTCGCTGCGACTATTGTAAAATACGATATACCACATGGGTTCATGAGAATCCCTCATCCATTTAAGAAATATTCCGTGCAGGCCGCTGCTTACGAGCTGAATTTGCCATTCACCAGTCATCCAATGATTGGACACGATATCATCTACAATCATCCGTTGAATCATGGTGCAGCAATTGGTAGAACAGCCTTGCGAGACTTCATGAGCTTTGCTCACAACATATCACAGCTTGAGCACGGAGTTTATATTTCGATTGGGTCCGCTGTAATGTCTCCCATGATTTTTGAAAAAGCTTTCTCAATGGCTCAAAACATTTCCCTTAAAAAGGGTCGAGCTATTGAAAATCACTTCATAATTGTTGCTGATCTTGCGGAGTCACAATGGGATTGGCAGAATTCAGGTGAGCCACCTTCAGACGATCCAGCATACTACTTACGTTACTGCAAGACATTCAGTCGCATGGGGGGAGAAATGCGCTATGTGACTTTAGACAATCGAGATTTTCTGCTACTGCTTCATCACAAATTACATTCAGTTAGATCACCAATTAGCCTATCTGAATAGTCATCAAAGCAGTGTCATGATTGTTCTGCATTTGTTGCTTTGAAGGAGAGAAAGCTTATGCAGATTGGATGCTGATATAGTTAATAAAATCTCCAGTTATTAGTTTGCATAAAGGTTTTGATCTTAGTCTATAAAGACCTCAATGGCAATTTTTGCAGAGACTGGTTCATTTCTCATACCGATTCTGCTGACGGTGATGGTGTAAAGATCTGGCTCGTCGTAGTTGTGAAACACGTCCTCAGGGTCTGATAATGTCACTTCATTTCCATCTCCGAAATCAATGGTCGTTGCTTCAACTGGCGTTTTTATCCGGTTCATTATACGTACCGTTTCACCTACTCGTACGCCTCTTGGCTTGTCATGATAGATCCATCCAAAGGATATATCCTTATCGTAGTCTTTATCATATACTCGAACGTGAGCGTAAGATTTACTCGTTGTGCCTGATTTGGTTTTAGCAATTAATTCTTCTGCATATTGGCCTGCTTGAACGTATTTAATTTCTGCCTTTGAGTCTTTTACAATGTGGCCGTCACTGAGATGCCATTCAAAGGAGGCGATCTCTTCTCCTTCGCGGACAAGTGTGCGAGTACCGTCTAGTTCAAGCGGTTTTCCGACTTCCGTAAAATAATACCCACCGGCTATAGCGATAATCTTATCAGGGTATTGCCTGAAATAAGACTCCACAAAGATCGGGTAAGTCGCAATTTTGGTATGATCGTCATCACTGTTTCCCCATCTCAATTCACCATGAAAATGAGGATCACGATATTGAGATTTTCTCCCATCCCAAGTCATACCAGTTTTTCCAATCAATTGACCAGCAATTACCCGGGATCCTTTGGTGATTGATGGATCTATCGATTGGGTATTCATGTGAGACGCTCGGAAAATGATCCCTGAATTGTGTTGGATCAAAACTGCATTGGAACGACCGTCTCCATCGGGTAGAGGACTCGCTAAAACCCATCCTTCAAATGGAGAAATGATCTCTGTCAGATCTGGAATGAGGCCATAGTCCTCTCCACGATGATAGTAGTAAATATTGTAGGGTACTAAAGCGCCCCAAGTGTTGTTATAGCTGTTTGCAAATAATCGGTAGTTTTTGAGAGGGAAAACAAAATCAATGGCTCCCCAAAGGTGTCCTGCCAAAACAGCGGAGAGTCTAACCTCTCGTTGAAAACTCTTTGCATAACTTTGCGGATAGGATCCTTCATTCCACTCACGAATACCTTCCACGAATATACGCAATCCATCGATTTCGACTGGCATCTGAAACGGGCGATGCTGAAGGGTGTGAGGGTTTCCATTGATTTCGATGTCTACTTCAGCGGAAATAAAATGGGACTGTTCTAAGTGGTCAGGAAACCAATAGTTTTTCGTGTTTTTAAGTCTGTAGTCTAAGAGTTTAATCGATTTGAAGACGGTCTTATCATCTACCTGACCGGAAAACTGATATGTGTTACCCCTGTCCAATTCAAAGACGACTGGATAATCCGGTATATCCACAATCGTTCTAGGATTGCTTTCTACTGAGAATACCAAGACTAAACAGGACAACGTGATGTTAAACCGCTTAGATTGCATTATAGCATGAGCATTTTGTCGGATAACGAATCTAAACATGGAAGTATTGTTTGCAGGAGAGCTCGTATATATAAGCAATAATCATGATTTATTCCCAAAGGATTTCCATATTTGGAATACTCCTGACGGCGTTCCACTATAGGAACCTATTGTCATCAAAGCGAAATGATAAGTCTGTTGGTTTGAAGGCTGAAAAGTCATTTTTATGTGATTTTAGAATATCCGCCATATGCAATCTCGATTCTATCTGCAAAGTCCGCATCATAGCGGGAATCAAAATCAGGCGACTGTAAAAGTCATCACCATGTTTTTTGTCCTAATCATTGGGACAACCATGCAGAGTTTTGGGAAAAATGATTATTTTGAGGTCAGTGGAATTTATCCTCATCTTGCAATGTTCAATGATGAAGGGGAATGCGGCATCGGAGCCGTTGTTCCATGGGCCAATCGGCTTTGGGTGATCACTTACGGTCCCCACCTACCAAGAGGATCGAGTGATAAGCTTTATGAAATAACCCCGGACCTACAACAGATCATAAGGGATGAATCGATAGGAGGTACGCCTGCTAATCGCATGGTCCACAAGGAATCGCAACAGCTTTTTATTGGCCCTCACGCGATCGATCATCAAGGAACGGTCCGTACGATTCCCTACGTAGCAATGATCGGTCGTCATACTGGAAACGCACGGCATCTCACCGACCCCGAAAACAAACTCTATTATGCTACTATGGAGGAAGGGTTTTATGAGGTCGACGTGCAGTCGCTTGAGGTAACGGAGCTTTTTTCAGATTTGCACAGTGATTATGATTCGATCCATGCCGAACTCCTTGGCGCTCATGGGAAGGGTCTCTACTCTGGTCAAGGGCGTCTGATCTATTCCAACAATGGAGAATTGGGTAGTAGTGAGTGGATCTACAACCCTTACATGACCTCAGGTTCACTTTCGGAGTGGAATGGGAAAGAATGGAAACTGATTTCCAGAGCTCAGTACACTGAGGTAACGGGTCCAGGGGGTATCTACGGGAACGCTAATCCTGAAAGCGATCCGATTTGGGCTATTGGTTGGGATGCGAAGTCCCTTCGTCTTGCACTCTTGGATGATGGTATCTGGAGCCACTTTCGTTTACCGAAGGCGAGTCACAGCTATGATGGAGCTCACGGCTGGAATACCGAATGGCCACGCATCCGCGAAATCGGTGAAAATAGTTTGTTGATGATCATGCATGGGATGTTCTGGCATTTTCCGAAGACATTTAGTGCCAAAAACACCAAAGGTATCCTGCCACGTTCAACTTATCTAAAAGTCATAGGAGATTTTACCAAGTGGGGAGATAAAATTGTCTTTGGCTGCGACGACACGGCTAATCGTGAATTCCTCAACACCCGAGTTGCAAAAGGCGAAATTGCGAGTCCACAATCTCAGTCCAATCTATGGTTTGTTGATGTAGAAAAGATCGATCATTTTGGTCCAGCAATCGGACGTGGTGCACTTTGGATCAACGAGGATCTACCAGAAAACAACGTATCTGAAGCTATGCTGGTCGCCGGATTTGACCACAAGGGCATTCATCTCTCAGTTGGCGGATTCGAAAAAACGACATTAGAAATCCAGGGGGACAAAGACGGAAGTGGAAATTGGGAAACCATTAACCGAATCACCTTACCAGCAAATGGTTACAAATGGTATGATCTTTCCGAAATGAAAGATGTGGTCTGGATTCGCATTCGCACAGAGGATGCAGTCAACAATGCCACTGCCTATTTTGAACTGAGCAATCAGGACACCCGAACTTATGAACGCAGCTCAAAGTTTGATGGTCTTCTTCGCGTAGGCGCAAATCAATGCGTTGGTGGGCTCATTCATGCGATGGATGACAGCGCGAGAAAGTTACAGTTCGCAGCTGTTCGGGTTTTCAACGACGAAACTGTCAATTCGGGATACTATCATCTAACTGCCGAGATGAAACTTGAAGAAGTGCATGCCCCAGGTGCGTGGGAATGGATTCAAGAGCACGTTGCCATACCTGAAAGAGCCTGGAATGTTCTGCATGTAGGAGCTCATTCAGTTGTATTTAGCACACCAGATAAAAAACGTTTCCATCTCCCGAAGACAAATCCGAAATTTGATCAAGCCGGAGTCTTGGGTTGGGGACGACTGGTTCGGGAGGTGGCCACTGAGCGTGACCTTTTCCATTGCCACGGTACTTACTACGAACTACCTGCCAATAATGCGGGTGGATTTGCCATGATTCGTCCTATCTCCACTCATGATCTGGATGTTCATGACTACTGCAGCTATCGCGGGCTATTTGTAATGTCTGGAGTTGATTCCAAATATGAAGGATCAAACCCTCATATTATTCGCTCAGAGAATGGAGAAGTTGCATTGTGGGTAGGTGTGCTGGACGATTTGTGGCAATTGGGCAAGCCTCGAGGATACGGAGGACCATGGTATCGGAGTAAAGTAGGTGCTGGTGAGAATTCAGATGCATTTTTGATCCGCGGTTATGACAAAAAAACACTGAAAATCAATGCAAGATCCCCGACAATCATAACAGCTCAGATTGATATTTCTGGCCGTGGGGATTGGAGGGATTTCAAAACATTCGATCTTACAGAGGACTGCCTTGAGGTCGACTACGAGTTTCCTGCTGGGTTCCAAGCCTACTGGATTCGTTTCCACTCTACTGACACATCAGTCATCACGACTACTCTGACTTACGAATAAAGTGAACACGGCTTTTGAGCGAGCATCTCAAATCAGAATTCGCTCTTCTGCAAAAGCAACTCGAACGCGAGACTACTTCCGATTCTTACAACGTAGAGTCTACCACCATCAATCGTAGGCCAAATGGGATACTAGTAGGCATTGGCTCTCCAGAATAAATCGCACTGATTTTAATGATAGGAGATGTCGTGATTTGTCTAGAATCGTCATGTAGGAAACTCTAAAGCCAAAAATCTGAACATAAAAAAGGCCCTGTAAGTATGCCTGCTGAAGGGATTTCGACTATAATAGTGGCTGAAGTTATCAACCAAATTGGAATTGTGCAAGATGGTGGGCGACACAGGATGTGCGCTTCGCTATGTCGTCGTATGTGTAACTCCTCGGTAACGAACCTAGGTTCTCATCCTGTTTAAGAAGTGGACATAATCAAACCCATCGAACGTTGTTGATGAGTTTGTTAGCGTAGTGTTTGATAATTTCAGAGTCAGAAGTGTTTTTTAGTCCACGCTCGTCCTGAATGAGATTTTAAGTATTTTTCGAATGCATATGCTTTCTCTTTATCTCGAAAAACAACCGCATTTTTGATCTCCCACGGAGCATATTTCGAGGTGTGAGCAACTTGTTTGGTATTGTGTCGTTTCAGTCTGTTCTTGGGTAGTGGTACAGTTTAATTTAATTTTCCAGCAAATCCAATAATTCGCTAATTTCCCAAATATGATCGGTTATCCCTGCTTCCATCGCTGGAGTTACCCTTAAAGATTTGTGGATTCGGCAAAAGTTGTAGTGCATGAAATGCAATGAGATAGCATGAACATGGTTTTCGAGCTTTTTGCTAAATGCATTTGTTAGACGGGTAAATCTTCTCATGGACATTCGCATGGTTAAGTTGTTTCTTTCAATTATTGAAGTTGAGGCCATGATTGGGTCAGGAGTTCCAGAGATGGTCTTTAATTTGGTTCCAATGTATTCTGCTGGAGAATAACGTTTCTCGTTACTTGGGTCTTCTCCATACATCTTTACGAGCATTGCATAGTCAATTTCTGTCCCAAAAGCATTCTCTACTGCTTCGAGGTAGGCCTTGTGCCCATCAGTAGTAAGCTGAACCCTGTTAGATAGCCTAGAAGACAAATCATGCATGAAAAACCAAGCACTACCAGCATCGCGACCGCCTACATGCCAAGAAGGGACTAATTTAGTTTCTGGATCAATCGCCGTCCATGTCCAAATGTCTCCAGCACCAACGGCATTTCTGTTTTCTTCAGTCGTGTTCTTTTCCTTAGAATAAACAAAGGACCATATTTCATCGCACTGAATAGTTTTACAATTCAGGTTTCTTAAGGCCTTATCTTGATATTCTGAACAGGCTTTTCCAAGATCAGACAAAAGCTTCATGCAGGTAGTTCGATGAACGCCTGTAATCCTTGTAGTTGCCCTGAGTGAGTTTCCTTCAACGAGGCAACGAACAACTTGGATTTGAGAAGCACGATTTAAACGATTCATGACTATAAAGTATCAAATATACTTTATCGGTCAAGCATTATATTATAGTTTGCGATTTTTCGCAAGTTTGAGTTTGACCCTTCATGATCTGGCCATAAATTCAGATCTAATGTTAGATATTGAGCACTACAGAAGCCCCGGACAATTAATAGAAGATCTCCTAACCAAGAACGGATGGACCAAAAGAGTTTTGTCTCTGATTATAGGAATAAATGAAACAACAGTAAGTAAAATAATCTCTGGAAAAAGGTCAGTTGATGCCGAATTGGCCATCGATTTATCGGATGTTTTCAATGTTGAAGCAGAAGTGTTTCTAAATCTCCAAAAAAACTATGATTTAGCACAGGCAAAACTGCTCAAGCGACCAGATCAAAGTAAAGCCAACAGGGCTACACTATACGGTGAATTACCCATTACTGATATGATTAAGAGAGGTTGGATTGAAGCGGAAAACGTCAAAGATATTTCTTCTGTGGAAAAATCACTGGTTCAGTTTTTTAATGCAGAAAACGTAGACGATATTGAAGTTCTACCACATGCTGCAAAAAGAACGAATGTGTTTGGAGAGGTGTCGCCTTCTCAACTAGCGTGGTTGTATCGGGTAAAGCAAATATCGGCAGACTTTTATGTTGGAAGATATTCTAAAGAGGCGTTGTTAAACTCTTTATCAAAACTGAAACTATTAATGACTTCGGCTGAGGAAATTAGAAAGGTTCCTCGGATTTTAGCAGAGTGCGGAGTGCGCTTCGTAATCGTCGAAACGATACCTAAGGCAAAAATCGATGGAGTTTGTTTTTGGTTAAATGAAAATTCTCCTGTGATCGGAATGTCATTAAGATATGACCGTATCGACAATTTCTGGTTCGTTTTGCGGCATGAGATTGAACACATACTTCAAGATCACGGAAGAGATAAACTTGATGTTATGTTGGATGCGGAGTTAGAAGGGGAAAACGCATGCACAACCGGACCAATTGCGGATGAAGAAAAGATAGCAAACAATGCCGCTTCAAACTTTTGTGTTCCTCAAGATAAATTGGAGAAATTTATAGCCCGCAAATCTCCTTTTTTTGCGGAAAGAGACATAATTGGGTTTTCAAAAACGATTAAAGTCCATCCTGGAATTGTGGCTGGCCAGCTCCAGCACCGGATAAAGAAGTATAATCGATTCAGGGATCATTTAGTCAAAGTAAGATCATTTATCACACCAAGCGCACTGGTTGATGGCTGGGGAGACATCGCGCCAGTGGATTAATAACACACAAAATACACCAAAGGAGACTATAATGTCTAAAAACCATGATATGCAGCGCCTAATGCGCCATTACAGAGATGTTACAGGTAATAAAGAAATCGATATGCACGAGGTCGCCAAATTCGCTCATCAGATGGGGTGGCCACTTCCGAAACCTGTAAATCCTATTGATATGCTCGCAAAGCAGTTTTCAAAAGCTGCTAGAGATGAGATCAGACACGACAAAGAAACCAAGAGACCTTATAGAGCAAACCACGCATTCTCTCCCGATGGCCAACAAACGTTGTGGATCGATATAGATGAAGCCCCCAGAGGTCCAATGGTTAAATCTTTTGTGCAAAGAAGAGAGCAAATGGTCGGGGATGCTGTTCAATTAACTTTTGATATGGAACATTGGAATAGAGTTAATCCGAAAGACGAGCCGATTCTCTTGCCAATGGACTTCACTGATGATGTCGAGTGGAGGAAAAACTCTGAAGGTACTGAAGAAGAGGCTGTTTAATCTGTCTTTTTCCATCGAGCTTGTGCCGCGATTTTTGCAATTTCAGATCTTTGCTTAGGGGTAAGCTTTGTTGCTCTCGCTTTGCCACCTTTTAAACCACCAAGTCGACCTAGCTCCACAGCAGCAGGATTTTTGCTGTTGTCTGCTTGCTTAGGTTTTTCCACCTCTCCCGTTGCTATATCAACGATTGATTTAGCTAATTGGTTTGGGTCTCTTGGCCTTTTCGGATTCTTTGCCATGCTTGAAGTATACTGAAGCGCTCAAGCATTTCAAGAGATCAAATTTCAAACTGTACCACTACCTGTTCTTGAGGTCGTTTGTGATACCGACGTAGAATTTGCTAGAATCGAGAGTGCTTTGGAGGATGTAAACGTAGTAGAAGTTCAATGGCTCGCCGAGGCGTAGTTTGGAGGTTTTTGTTGATGATGAGGATTATTGTCCGGCTTCGTTTGAAAACTTTTGGCTCTTGATCAAGAAATGGGGAGATAACTCAAAATAGCTGAAATTATGTCCCCTGTGTTATTATTAGGAATCCGAGGGTATCGCTTAGTAGAGGAGCGATGCAAGTCAAAGTATGAGCTCTACGTAGAGCTCGAACGAGA
>JAKSBQ010000243.1 GCA_022361075.1 Opitutales bacterium
ATTCTTTTGCACCCCATTCGGAGGTGATGTGCGTCCATCGTTCCTGGAAGAGCTTGGAATTGCGATCGTTGTGCTTATGACGTCCTGGTGACACGCTCACAAGATGGTCAATCTTGCTTCGATTGGCGACGTAGATTCGGAAACCCTTCTGCCGAACCTTCGCACAGAGGTCGATGTCTTCAAAACCGTTCCGGTAATCTTCATCAAATCCACCACATTCCTCGAACAGGGGTTTGGGAATAATCATACACGCTGCAGTTACTGCGTTCCATTCAGAGTAGGGAACCGTCGGAACCCTTGCACGATTTTTCCTGGCTTGGCGGGGCATTCCATCCAGCCCGAAAAATACACCCGCATGATCGATGAGTCCTGTATTTGGATTGAATTGAATGTTTCCAACGACGCCCGCATTTTCAGCTTCTTCTAGAACACTCAACATCTGTTCAAGCCATCCCTCGGAGAGCACGAGATCGTTATTGAGAAATGCAAGTTTGTCCGAATTTGCTTGTATAGCGCCTCTGTTATTACTCGCTGAGTAGCCGATATTCGTTTCGTTGCGAAGGCATTGAACTCTAGGATTTTTTTTGAGCTCTTCCAAGAATGCCGGGGTTTCGTCTGAACTTGCGTCGTCGATCAGAATCAACTCCCAATCGATATTTGTGAGCGTTTTTTCTAGTGATTCCACATATTGCCGCGTGAGACCTACACAGTTGTAGAGGGCTGTGATGATGGAGATCTCGGGCATGAGGCAAGAGTCTTAAGCTTGGGCGAGAATTTCGCGGAGATAGCCCGCGTAGGGAGTTTTACCCAGAGCTTTTGCTTGGGCTTCCATCGCTTCGGCGTCAATCCAGCCTTGGTGGAAAGCAATTTCCTCGAGACATGCGATTTTGAGACCTTGTCGACTTTCGATTGCTTGAACAAACTGACTGGCTTCGAGAAGAGATTGATGGGTGCCCGTGTCGAGCCAGGCGGTGCCTCGTCCTAGAAGTTCCACTTGTAACTGACCTTTTTCCAGATAAATGGCGTTGAGGTCAGTGATTTCCAACTCGCCCCGAGTAGAAGGTTTCAATCCTTCGGCATATTCGACTACTTTTTCATCGTAAAAGTAGAGACCAGGAACGGCGTAATTCGATTTTGGTTTCGCTGGCTTTTCCTCGAGAGACAGGACTTTTCCGCTATCGTCAAACTCAACTACACCGTATGCTTTCGGATTGGCGACGTAGTAACCAAAAACAGTCGCCCCGGATTCCAGAACTTTACCGTGTTGCAGGAATTTGGAGAAATCGTGTCCGTAGAAAAGGTTATCTCCCAGGATCAGTGTGGCAGGTGCTCCGTCCAGAAATTCTTTACCGATCAGGAACGCCTGAGCGAGTCCTTCCGGTCTCGGTTGTTCAGCGTAGCTAAACGCAACGCCGAACTGAGAACCGTCACCGAGGAGTTTTTTAAAATTGGGAAGATCGTGGGGTGTGGAAATGATCAGGATCTCGCGAATGCCAGAAAGCATGAGTACCGAAAGAGGGTAGTAGATCATCGGTTTGTCGTAGACCGGCATCATCTGTTTGCTGACCGCGATGGTCAATGGATAGAGTCGGGTGCCAGACCCACCTGCGAGAACGATTCCTTTCCTGTTTTTCATCAAGAGATAGTTATGTATACGGTTTGAATGATACAAGTGCTGATGTCTCAACAAAATGGGTTGTTGCTGGCGGTGGCGTCAAGAGTTTAAGCGGTATGCAGGGTTTTCATGATCAATGAGTTACTTGTGGTCGGAAAAATTTGGTGGAAAAGAGGACCCTTCTTTCTAGTCTTTTGATCAAATGATGGACTTATCGACATGGACCTGGTTTCTATCCGCTTCAGTTATTTTGACGCTGGCGCCGGGCCCTGATAATTGTTTTGTTCTTGCCCAAGGTATCAGCAATGGAAAAAGACCAGCTCTTTTTAGTGGCTGGGGAATGGCCTCAGGCGTAGTTGTACACACAACCTTAGCGGCTTTTGGAATTTCAGCGGTGATGTTGGCTTCACCACTTCTTTTTCAAACCGTTCGGTGGTTGGGGGCTGGATATCTGATCTGGCTCTCGGTTCAGGCTTTTAGAGGGAGGAACCATGTATCCGAGAAAGTTTGTCAGGGAGGGAGTTTTTCGGATTTCAGGATGTATCGCAGGGGTTTTTTGATGAACGTGCTGAATCCTAAGGTGAGTTTGTTTTTTATCGCATTTCTTCCTCAATTTGTGGTCGAAGGAGAAGTCGATGTCGCGATTCAAATGCTATTGTTCGGTCTTGTTTTCATGATGCAGGCAGGTTTACTCTTTTCGATCTTGGCTCTCGTATCAGGTTCGGTTGGAGAAAAGCTCCGGAAATTTCCGAAATTAGAATACTATCTTTCTCTGATTGCCGCTTTGACGTTTTTGCTGATCGCATTGAGTTTTGTGGTTGATTTTTAGAGAGAATAATGGGGCTCGAGCGCAAAGAAATAGTTGACGGTCAATATCAGTTTGATTGCACGAGTTGTGGAGAGTGTTGCCGAGGTGATATCGAGATAAGGCTCAACCTTAACGATCTTCAAAAGATGGTGCGCCACCTGGGGCTGCAGAACGCTGGGGAGTTGTTTGATGAAGACTTGATTGATCTCGTTCCTCAAGAGGGTGGCGGCTACCGAGTGACGATCCAATTCAGAGAAAACCTAATCAAGTTTTGCCCATTTTTGGAAAACCGGCTCGAGAATGACGGTGAGTTGAAGGGATTTTGTCAACTGCATCCTTATCAAAAGCCTTTGGTCTGTAAAATGGCCCCGGTGGGTCGCGAGATCGAATTTCCAGACATGGAACGCTGGTTCTTTTCTGAGCCCATCGAGGGATGCCCAGGATGTAGATCTGCCAAATCCTGTGACCTCAAAAGCGATCTCGAGAACTGGAAGGATGAACTTGAAGCCGAAAGACAGTATTATCAGGTATTGGTGTTGATGTTAAACAACGGAATGTCTAGTGAGGATTATCTGATTTTTCACTCTGGGATCCAGTTTGATCACGATATTGAAGAGTATTTGAGTGAGTGTTATTTAAAAATGAGATCGTCGTGCGATGCGTGATCACTTGTGAAATGACGGATGACATATCTTTGGCTTGAAAAGAAACGAGCAAATTCCTCATACTGAACACCTTCGCTGAAACGCTTAGGATTGCGTGTTAGTTTGAAAAATGAGATTTCAGATGCGGATTGCTACTCAGGAAAAAAAACTAAAGACAGGACCTCACTTTTTGATTGTTCGAGTTTTCCTTTGCGTGATTTCCATTCTGGCCATAGCAGGCTGCGATCAACTCGGTTTTAGTTTGGAGCAAACGATAAGAGATGCCGTTGTGCAGGCCGAGGAAGGCGATCCTTCCGGGGCGATCAACAAATTGGAGTCGCTTCAGGACAATCACCCCGATAACCCGATGGTGGCGGAAGCGCTTGGAGTGGCTTACCGCGAGCGGGGGAGTTACGTGTTGTCTGCCAATTACTTTCAGAAGGCGGCAAGATTGTCCTCAAGTTACCAGTTCCTAATGAAAAATTCTGCGGAAAGCTTGGTTCTCGCAGATCGAAAACAGGATGCGGTTGACCGACTCCTTGAGTACTTGCGAAATTTCCCTGAGGACGGAGAAAGCTGGTTGAGTGCCGGGCGACTGCAATCTGAGCTTCAGGACTTTGAAGCATCGGCTGACTCACTCACGAAAGGCATTCTTTTAAGCGATCCTGACAATGTAGAAGCCAATGATTATCTGACTCTTGGTGAAGTCTACCTTCAGCTCGGCGACTATCCTCAGGCAGATTTTTATCTGAATCAAGCGCTCGACAGTGGCAGCGGAACCTCGGTTGAAGCTGCCGCGCTAATCGGCCTCACAAAAACGAGCTTGTTTCAGCAAGATCTGGATGTTGCTGATTTGCTGCTTCAACGCCTCCGGTCTAAGAATCCGGCGCTCTACGAGACTCCTGATGTGAAAGTGATGAGAGCAGAGTTGGATGAGGCTCTGGCTGCTAAAAGGAACCAAGTTCAACCGCGTTTCGATCCATCTGAAATCATCAGAGAAGAAGAACCTGTCGAACAGACCCCTTCGAATCTTGGAGCTGTTGACAAAGCGATTGAAAACCAGCAACAAGATGCGGAACTGCCACCTGAAGGTAGTGTGATTGAGGCAGACATGGAAAATATTCCGGAATCGGAAGATTCGCCTCAGGAGGAACCGATCGCAGAGGATGAAATCACTCCCACCGATGAGCCTGTGGTCGACTCTCCTCCTGTGGAGGAAGCCTCCGTTGAGAATCCAATTGCCGATTTGAATTCCGCGAGCGAATCACAGGAAGATATGCTAGAAGAGAATGCTGATCCTTTGTCAGAAACCTCGGAACCTGTTGAAGGAACCGAAGAATCGGGTGGCACTCCTGAGGGTACTCTTGATCCTGAAGAGGCAGAAGCGAATCCTTACGTCGCTCCTGAGAATGAAGATGAGCTTTTACTGGTGAAAGCGAAGCAGTATTTGCGTGAAGGCGATGTTCCTGCGGCGATTCGAATGTCTTGGGATGCCATTCATGCCAACTCCGAAAGCCCAGCAGCTTGGTTTATTCTCTCAAGAGCTTACGCTGAATACGGTCAGTATTTGAACGCTGAGGCCGCCGCACTCGAATCGATTCGGATCAATTCCGCAAACAAGACGATTGTCTTAAACTACCTCGCGATTCTTCAGCGAAGCCGCTCTGCCACTCGTTTCCACGAGGAGTTGCTCAAAATCTATCGTGTTTACAATCGTGAGCCTGAGTTCATCTTGGCGTTGGCCAGAAGTTATGCGCGTATCCATAACGACTACGAAAATGCTTCGGCTCTTTATCGCAGATTTTTGGATGTCGCGCCCGATCACCCGCGTGTGGAGGAAGTTCGGCAGGAACTGACCTACGTCGAATAATCGTTCACCTGAACCGGGATAGTCGTTTTGATTACGAGAAGTTCGATTGAAAATCTCAAGCAACAGGTGGACCTCTACCAGGTCGTGGCCGACTATGTGAGTTTGTCCCGTTCCGCAGGTGCGTGGAAAGGGCTCAGCCCCTTTTCTCAAGAGAAAACTCCGTCATTTTATGTTTATCCGGATCGTGGATTTTTCTACTGTTTCAGCACTTCCCAAGGGGGAGACGCTATCCGATTTCTGGAGTTGAAGGAAAACTACACCTTTATTGAAGCAGTTGAAGCGCTTGCGGATCGATTCAATTTCAAACTCGAATACGAGTCTAAAGACGGCAAGCAGCACCATGAACGAAGTGGGAGTAAATCGAAACGACTGCGGTTGATGCACGAGATCGCTACGAGTTTCTATCGAAAGGCGTTTTGTCACGAAGATGAGGAAGCAGCTTCGGTACGAGATTATTGGACCAGACAACGGGGGTTTTCAATGGAGGACGCCGAACGTTTCCAGATTGGCTACGCACCGGCTGACGGAGTCGCGTTCCATGAAATGCTCAAAAAGAGAGGATTCACTGAGCAGGAA
>JAKSBQ010000027.1 GCA_022361075.1 Opitutales bacterium
AAGCGAAGATCTTGTAACCACCCAAATGGATACCGAAAAATCTCAACTTCCCTCCGTAGAAGAAATAGCAACGTTGTCTTGGAATGCTCAATTGGCTCTTTTGGGGAGAGGTTGTATGCGGGTTTTTCCATTAATTGGAGCTGATGGACATTTTGATTTTTGGGGAAACCGTGCTAAAGAAACAATCGAGGTGATATTTGCTTCAATTCTTAGCACACTGCAGACCCGAAAACTGATATCTCCAAATGATGTAGTCGACAAGCTCAGATATGCAGAGAATCAAGCGATTGAGAATGGATTTCCTAATGCAGCTAATGTAGTAAGGAGTGTATCACAATCATTGATTCCGCAATCTGACTCTCTGTACATTGCATTAGCTGCAGTTACCGCTACATCTTACGATTCAGAAGCCGGGGATGTATTTAGTCGTGCTTGTTGGGAAGACTTTGAAGAACTAAAGGACATAAATATTAAAAGATCAGTTCCTTGGGCTTTCTTCGAAAATAGATTATTTAGGGAGGCGAACACTGATTCAAGAAGCTGGGTAATTGGTAATGACATTGGTGCTTTTGAACGAGTTGAAGCTATAGACTACTTAGACTGGTGGTTTGATTTTTTTGAGGGAACTCCTCCTCCACGAACAAAGCTCATGAATTGGCTTGAGGATTGGGAGAATTCAATTTCCAAGAGAGCAAAAAAAATTGATAAGAAGATCCTAAAAGGCGACGATGGGGAGGTTTTAGGATTTCATGCTTCATATGAGTCATTGGAAGAACCTGAGAAGGAGGTTCAGAGCGGAGAAGACAAGCAACGTCCGGTTTACCAAGCCACGAATGCGGCAGACGGAGCTGCGAGGGTGGATTTTTTAAATAGGAGCGAGTTGATCGATTCGTTGGCAGGGATGCTGGCGCAGGAGAATCAGCAAACACCGTTGACGATTGGACTGTTTGGGCATTGGGGAGCCGGTAAAAGTTCGGTGATGCAGATGTTACAGGAGAAACTGACAGACCCTGAGTATTTGAAGTCGCAAGAGTTTCTTTTCAGTTGGTTTAACTGTTGGGAATATGAACATACCGAGAACATTCAGGCTGGGTTGGCGCAGGAGGTTGTCGAAGGTTTGATGGGGGATGGAAAGTTTCACGATGCGGAGCGAAAATTCATCAGACCCATGGGCATGTGGTTGAGAATTTGCACACGTGTAGAGTTCCTTTGGATCGAGAAAAAATGGGAAACTATTTTTTGGTTTGGCAAAACGGTTGCTACCTTGGCGGCAATTATAGCAGGAGGTTTTTTTGCTCTTGAGAGCAGTGATACTCCAATTTTCCAAACTGGAATTACCGGAGTGGCGTTACTTTATTTCTACAACTTATCCAAACAAGGAAAGTTGTTGTGGGATCACCCATTGAAGACGGAACTGGCGACTTTTTTTAAATTGCCCTCTTATCGAAAAGAATTAGGACAAATCCCGCAGATCCGGCAGCAGCTTGAAAGCCTGTGTGAAGTAAGGCTTTGGGATCGAGGTAAAGCCAGGAGAAGGTTAGTGGTGTTCGTCGATGACATGGATCGATGTAAGCCGGAGACTATTGCTCAGGCCTTTGATGCGATTCGTCTGATTGTGGATATTAGGCAGGTCATTGTGATCGTCGGTATTGATGAGCGTGTTGCCTTCAAAGCAATGGGAGAGGCTTACAAGGACTACGCCGACCCCTCATCGAACCGAACAAAAGAAGACGTCGCGAGAGATTATCTCGGTAAAATCATCCAAGTGCCGATTCGTTTGAACCCACCTTCAGCAAAAGATCTCAAGCCTTACGTCGAAGATAAACTCTTCAAAGATCAAGCCGAAGTTCCGACAGAAGATTTAGGAACTGACAAGCCTGAAAACTCCAATGAGGACCATGAGACGCCCATTCAAGCGGAGGCTCAGGGCCCTGAGGCAAGCAAAAAGCAAGAGGGTAATGACATTGGAGAAGCTTCAAACATTGAGAGCACGTCCGAGTCCTCAAAAAATGTAGGACCAAGACGAAGGGCGAACCTGGAGGAGAACTCTGAAAAAGTGGAAATGAAAGAAACCACAGAGGAAGTCGTTGCGTTTTATGATCTGGTGCGGTTGTTTGAGTTTGGAAACCCGAGGCAATTGCTCCGGTTGCGTAACTCGTATCGCATGTTGAAAGGAATCGATCCCGAGACAAATCAAAAGCTCATTGATGATCGAAGTTTAATGATCATGCTGTTTTGGTCGGAGTTTCGATTAGAGAAGCCTTCAGACAAAGTGAAGCAATGGATTGAGAATAGTGAGATTTGGTTGAGTGAAGTGGTTGAGTCGATTCAGAAGGACGAGAGTCGGGAATCGGAGGCTGTGATGAAGTTTCAAAAAGAGTTTCATCCGCTGATTCATGAGAAGCAAGAAGGTACAAGTGAGTCGGAATTTTACTTCGAAAATACAGCTTTGTTTGAGCTCGAAGCGTTTACGAAAACTTGCATTTTGCCTTACCCTAAGAAGGAGCAAGTCAAGCGGTCCAACGGCACTTGAGTCTCCAAACATTCACATGTTCGAGCACGAATCGGTTTTTTAGACAGGTTTACGGCTTCTCGGCAAGAATGATCGCGCGCTTGGGGGCGGGATAGCCTTCGAAGGATTTGCTGGAGTCTGCCGGATCGAGGAAGTCGGCGAGGGATTCGAAAGGCATCCATCGGGTAGTGCGTTGTTCCTGCATGGAAGTGGTGCTGATGTTGATGGTGCGAACGTTTTGGAATCCCACCCGTTTGATCCAGTTTTCCAAGGCGAGTGCGGAGGGCAAAAACCATACGTTGCGCATCTTGGTGTAGCGGTCTTGCGGGCAGAGGATGGTTTGCTCGTTTCCATCAACGACGATGGACTCCATTATGACCTCACCACCACTTCGCAGGCCATCGAAGATCTTTTGAAGATGTTCGAATGGAGAGCGATGGTGGTAGATTACGCCCATTGAGAAAATGGTGTCGAACATCTCCAGGTTGTCAGGGAGGGATTCAAAGCCGACGGGTGCGAGCATTGCGTTTTCAGTCGCATCGCGCATGAAGTGAGTCAGCATGCGGAACTGAACGATGTAGCGCAGGTAAGGATCCACCCCGATCACGAATTTGGCTCCCTCGCCCAACATGCGCAGGGCGTAGTAACCGTTTCCACATCCGACGTCGAGGATACGGCGGTTTTGCAGTGGAGCGATGTCGTCCTTCAGGCGTTCCCACTTCTGGTGCGACTGCCATTCGGTGTCGATGTAGATGTTGTGAATGCGGAAAGGTCCTTTACGCCAGGGGTGCATTTTCAGCAGTAATTCTTCGATTAGCTGAGTGACCTCCTCGTCGGGCAGATTATTGGACCGAACTTTGATGATGGGTTGGTCAAGGATGACCTCATCAGGCCGAAGGAAAGGAAGTTGGGTGTAGATCTCCTTCCACATAGGAAGGTGTCCATTTTGAGCGATTTCGAAGGCGGCGGGTATTTCGTCAGCTAACTGATCCGCCCAATGGTTCCAACGTTTTCCGGACACCGTGTCGTAGAGGTTGTTGAAATTAAACAACTCACAGGATTGTGATAGGATTTTCTCTACGCTCCAGTCCATTTATATCAGGGGCCTATAGCATAAGCTGGGATTCTACATGCGTCAGGTGCCATATGATGATTGAAAAGCTTGGGAATGTGAATTCTTTTCAATGATCTTCTGTTCCCTGAGTGAATGAGATCTATTGAATACAGTTGCATTGTCGAGGCGAATCTCGCCGAGGTTTGGGAAGCGTGGACAACAAATGAAGGAGTGCAGACGTTTTTTGCTCCTCAGTCCAAGGTAGAGCTCAAGATTGGGGGCGATTACGAATTGTATTTCCAGCCTGAAAGTGAAGAGGGGCAGTGTGGTTCGGAAGGGATGAAGATCCAGAGTTATTTGCCTGAACGAATGCTGGCTTTTGATTGGAATAGCCCTCCTCAGTTTGGCGATTACCGCGGTAAGAAAACCTGGGTGGTTATTGAGATTGTCGAACTTGACGACGACCTATGTGAGGTGACGCTCAATCATTGTGGATTTGGCGAAGACCAGGTCTGGGACGAGATTCACGATTATTTCTGTAAAGCATGGAAACTTGTGCTACACCGACTTGAAAGAAGCTTCCGAATAGGTGCAGTGGACTGGGAAAATCCTCCTCAGCTCTAGAAAAACAAGTTGAGAAATTGGTAGGTTGCTACCGATCCGACCCAAGCCAAAAGGGTCATGTAGACAAATGACCAGACCGCCCACTTGGTGCTTATCTCAGATCTGATCACGGCTAGCGTCGAACCGCATTGTTGGCAGAGGGCAAAAAAGACCATGATCGAAAACGCGACCGGGATCGTGAACAGGGGTTGTCCCATTTTTGACCCTTGAGTCCAAACGGAATGGTTAATGGCTTCACGTAGACTATGGGATCCTTCATCTACTTCTCCCCCCAAACTAAAAATCACGCCCAGTGTGCTGACGATCACCTCTCGAGCCGGAAAACTGGCAAGAATACCCACGGTGATGCGCCAATCGAAACCAGCCAGGTCGAAGACGGGCTGAACCGCTTTACCGAAGCGGCTGAGGTAGCTTTGGTTGATGTAAGCTGAATCTATTTTTTGACCAAGAGCAGCAGAGATATCGGATTCTTCATCTTCAAGTGCCTGAAAAAACTCCCCACCATTTCCACCTTCTTCAATATATGAGGCATGCATCTCCTGCTTCACCTTCTCTTCAAGGTCAGCGGGCCTCGGGTAGTAGAGAGCTGCCCAAACCAGAATGGTGATCGCGAAGATGATGGTGCCAGCGCGAACAATAAATTCCTTAGCCTCATTCCACATGCGTGAGCTCACGTTGCGAATGTTTGGTATTTGATATTCCGGCATTTCGATGAGAAATGGCTTACTCTGTTTGCTTTTTAGAAAAAACCGAAGAATAAGCGCTACAGGGAGCGCGACTATCACTCCCAGCAGGTGGATGGCGAAGAGGGTGAGGCCCGCGACGAACGAACCGTATCTTGGTTCAATGAGTGCTCCGATCAACAAGACGTAAACAGGCAGACGCGCAGAACAACTCATGAGTGGGGCGATCATGATGGTGATAATCCTCGATTTTTGGTCTTCAATGGTTCGGGTTGACAGGATTCCCGGTACAGCACACGCAAAACTTGAGAGCAGGGGTACAAAACTCTTTCCGTTTAAGCCACTCCAGCTAAACAACCGATCCATGAGAAACGCCGCCCGTGCCATGTAGCCTGTCTCTTCAAGTAAGGAGATGAAGAAGAACAAAATAAGAATCTGCGGAAGGAAGATAAGGAAAGCCCCCACTCCTTCAATGATCCCGTCAGTTACCAAACTTTGGAGCTGAGGGAACGATGCGAGTGCTTCGGAGGCCTGTCCTTGAAGGAATCCCTTCACGAAATCGATGCCATCCATGAACGGCGAGGACCAAGAGTAAACGGATTGGAAAATCAAATACATGAACAGAACGAACGCGGCAAATCCCCAGAAACGGTGAGTGAGGATTTTGTCGATCGATTCAGCCCTGCGGGTTCTTGTTTTGCCGCTTGAGACTACGCCAATGAGTAAAGGGTTGAGATGATGGCTGTGAAGCACAGCTTCAGCCGTGTGAGGGTGAAATCCACCCTGACGGATCTTTGCCCTGTGAAAGTCTACGATCTTTTTGAGTTCGACCGGATCAATTTTGACTCGGTGAAGTGAAGGGACATAGCTGTCAAAAAGGTATCTTTGGACTTCCGCGTCACTCAATCTTTCGCCTTTTTGCTCCACTTCCTTTTTGAACGCGTCCATTACCTCCTGGATTTTAGCATCCCAGAGAATCCGGGTCATTGTCTTGGAATTTGCATGAGCGTCCAGGATCGCGGATTTGAGTTCGGCAATTCCTTCCCCTTTGGCGGCGTTGATGGGAACAATCGGCACCCCCAAACGCTGGGTGAGTAGACCCAGTTCAAAATGGGTGTGTTTGCTTGCTGAATCCCAGAAGCTCAATGCGATGACCATTGGGATGTGATGTTCTGCGAGTTGTGAAGCGAGAAAAAGGTTTTTGGAAAGATGTGTGGCATCGATCACGCAGACTAAAACATCGGGTTTGGAGACGTGAGGAAGGTTTCCATTGATGTAGTCGTGGACTACCTTTTCATCCAGTGAACTTGCTGCTAAACTGTAAGTGCCGGGAAGGTCGGTGATGTAGGCTGACTTCTGATCGAAGAACATTGAGCCGGTAGTGGTGGTCACTGTGACACCCGGATAATTGCCAATACGTTGACGAAGCCCGGTCAATGCGTTGAAAAGAGTCGTTTTTCCCGAATTTGGATTCCCTGCTAAAGCCAACTGAAGGGGTTTTTCGAATGCTCTACTGTCGACGTCTTCCATAAAATGACTGTTCTATAATCCGTTGATTGGGAGGACTTTAATGCGACAGGCATCTGTTTTTCTCACCGAAAAAGCACGTCCCTCGACCTCAAATTCCAACGGGTCACCCATTGGGGCTGGCTTGATGTAACGGATTTGTTTGTCAGGTAGTACACCGAAATTCATCAGTCGCTGGCAGACGGGAGCGTCCTGATCCATTGTCACGATTCGGGCGATCTCTCCTTTTTGTAATTTGGATAAACACTGCGGTTTCATGCTTCAGTTGCGCTTATTGAGACGATATCTCAATAAGATAAAGTGAGGTTTGCAAGATCTATCAAGCTGACTTATAACTTTGGGTATCAATTGATTGATTTATTAAATTCTAATGGAGCAACTGGACATCGTATTAGTAGCAATCGTGGTAGGAGGAAGTGCGGCTTACTGTTTCTGGCAAGCCTGGGCTTATTTGAAATCAAAAAAACAGAAAACTGCTTGTGGAAGTGGCAAGAGTTGTGCTTGTTCAGTCAATGTTCCGAAGTCTACGTCCTGACATTGTAAAACATCAGGTCCTGAGGATTTCAGAAGATTAGAGATTTACCGATAGTTAAGTGAAATCGATTATTTAGAAATATCATAGCAACATGCCAGGACTAACGATAAGCCAGATCGCGGACTTCAACCACCGCGACGCGTTTGCCCGTGTGAGGACCGGATCCGCGCGCGAGGTAAAGCAGTTTACGGATAGTTTGTCGGATGCGAGTTTTGCTAGGATCAAAACCAGTAATCTTTCTGAGAGTTATTCGTTGCTGGCAGGTGTGGGGAATCGACTGGGCATGATTCGGGCGAATTTGAGCACGATGCTCGATTTTGCACGACAGGGAACATCGGTTACGAACGAACTCGACCGGGATGAGTTAATCGGTCAGATGAGAAGTTTGAGTGGAGGGATCGATGACATTGTCGATCAGACTCTTTGGAAGGAACAGAAAACCCTCGACGGTAGGACGCTGGATGTGAGCCTCACTACTCAAGGTGGAGGTGCAAGCAAGCAAATTAAACTTGAGAGCTTCTACACTTCGGATGAGGAGGGTTTTGATCTGACTGGACAACCTACTTCAGCCAAAGCAGACATTTTTTACGACTACTATTCGGCCTACCGTAACCAGCAATCGGGCCTGGTGGGGTTGGACATTTCGAAGGCTTATCACAGTGCAGTAGATGCCGCAAAGAGCGAACTTGAAACTGGGACTTACAGTTTAGAAATCGAGTATAAGGGGCCGGATTCTGCGATCACGGTCAAAACTCTCGAAGGTTTGCCCATTAACACCGTTACGGGAGTGGACTTGAGTGGAACCGGCCAAGAACTCGTGGATCTAGAAGTGGGTGTGACGCTCTCGATTGAAAAGGAGCAGTTTCTCGAGTCGATTGACAAGTATGATTACCAGAACGAGGGATCTGTCACGCTCTATGCTAAGATGGATTACCAGAGAGTGTTTCAGCATGAGCTCCACCTTGACGGATTTGAGCAATACACAGACAGGAATCTGGATGTTAATTACAAGAAAACACTCACGGATTCATTGGGAGGGAGCCTTGAGATCGAGAGCCTCAACATGAGTGGAGTGAAGGCAGGGAACATTGAATTTGCGACGGGGAATTATTCGTTGCGGGTGAATTATCAGGGTGAGGATTCTTCAGTAGCGATTTATAACAACCGGGGGATTTTACAATATCTGGATCACCAGGTGGATTTGAGTGGGTCTGACAAAGTCAAAATCGACACAGGCAAAGGAGTTGCTTTCACGATCGACAACACCAATTTCACGGATCAATCCGGTCAGATGGTGGCGCTTTTCGATTACGAGGCGGAAGAAAACCGAAACCAGGACTTTGATTTCACCGCTTATGCTGCAAAAATTGAAGAAGCGATTGATCGACTCGATACGGATCTGGAAGCGGTATACACCGCGCAGGATGAGATCCTTCAGATCAACAGCTACCAAAACAGCAGCGCATACAGTCAAAGTGCAGCGACTTCCTCAGCTGCTTTGATTGGAGGATTGCTGAGCAGCTACGAGAATAATAGTGCGAGCAGTATTTTCGGGGCTTCCAGTGCGAACGCTCAGTTAGGATTGGTCGCTAATGCGATTTTTCAAGGAACTTCTGCTGCAATGGCGGTTCAAGCAGACCTCACATCCGCGAGAGTTTCAAAGACCTTTAGTGCTTAGTTTTAGAAGCGATGTCATCTCAAACGACCAATCCCTATGCGGCTCATTCACCCTCGAAAGTAGAAGTGAGCAAGGATCTGCTGTGCTGCTACCAGAGGATCATGGATGCCTGCTGCGAGCACGACGCGGATGGTGCGGAGTATGGAATTTCTATTCTTGAGGAGAGTCTAAATTACAAGGCGAATCCGGAGTTGGCTTTCTACCTCCAGCGCCTTTACACCTACGCGAAAGACTGTCTGAAAAAGGAAGCGTTTGATGAAGCCTGTCGAATCATGCAGGGCTTGCGATCTGTTTGGGAACGTGCGGCTCTCAGTGATAGTGATTCTTGAGGGTGAATTTCTTGTAGCTCGTCTTAGACGAAGAGATTTTTGAACTCCCCCAACCCCTCTTTTTCAAGTTGATCAACGGGAATAAATCGAAGCGAAGCTGAGTTGATGCAGTAGCGAAGTCCTGAAGGTGCTGGACCGTCGGGAAACACGTGACCGAGGTGAGAATTTGCTTTGGCCGAGCGCACTTCGGTTCGAATCATTCC
>JAKSBQ010000131.1 GCA_022361075.1 Opitutales bacterium
AACATTTTGAAAAAAAAATATCTAAGACATTTAAACGTAAATACTTGGGTGGTAATGGTTTTGGCGCGTATTTACTATATCAAGAAGTAGAGCCACACATAGATCCCTTAAGTGAAAAAAATGTACTGATCATGGCCACCGGCCCGTTGACCGGTACACCTTTTACCTCATCAGCAATGACAGCAGTTGTAACTAAATCACCTCTCACCGGGATGTTTGTAGATAGTTACTTTGGAGGGCATTATGGCCCTGAGCTCAAACATGCGGGATACGACGCCATTGTTATCAAGGGAGCTTCAGAAACACCTGTCTATATAGCTATCAGCGACGGCCGAGTAGACTTTAGGGATGCCGGCCATCTGTGGGGAAAAGAAACTTTTGAAGCTCAAAAACTAATACTAGACGAGTTGGGAACAGATACACAGATCGCTTGTATAGGCCCGGCAGGAGAAAACTTAGTTAAGTATGCTTCTATTATTTCCGAAACTAGAGCATCAGGTAGGGGTGGAGTCGGAGCTGTACTAGGCTCTAAAAAAGTTAAAGCAATTGCGGTCCAGGGCACCAAAACAATTAGTATTCGGAATACCAAGGCATTACTTGATTTTACAATAAATAATAATACAAAATTAAGAGATCATCCGCAAGCAGGAAAAAATTTTCCCACATATGGTAGCACGGCTGCACCTGCAACATATAGTGCCATGGGTATCCTGGGGACAAAAAACTGGCAGACAGAAACATTTCCAGGGGCTGAAAAAATTAGTGGAGAACATAACAAAGCCAAAGGACTGCTGGTAAGAAGTCGTTCGTGTAATACGTGTATTATAAGGTCAAGTAAAATCTGGAAAGCAGGCACAGGTCCTTATCACGGACAAGTTGCGGAAGGACCGGAATATGAAACGCAATTTTCACTTGGAAGTTTGTGTGGTAATGATAACTTTGATTCTATAGTGACTGCGGATCGTCTTTGTGACGAGTTGGGTATAGATACCATTACAGCAGGTGCTACAATAGCATTTGCTATGGAATGTTTTGAAAAGGGCTATCTGACTGTCGAGGATACTGACGGCATTGATTTAAATTTTGGAAACCACCAGGCAATTATAGAATTACTTAAAAAAATAGCCTATTGTGAAGGCTGTGGAAACCTCTTAGCAGAGGGTAGTAAAAGGGTAGCGGAAAAGCTTGGCCCGGAAATAGAAAAGCTTGC
>JAKSBQ010000190.1 GCA_022361075.1 Opitutales bacterium
ACATCGCTGGCGGCAGGTTAAGTGCCAGAGAGATTGCTAATGCTATCAATGGCATGAAGCCAAATTGTGAGACAAATCCAATAAGGACAAGACGAGGTCGTTTGAGCACCCTTTTAAAATCAGCGAGAGTAAGGCTAGCACCCATTCCAAACATGATGAGCAGAATCATCACTGCAAGCAGGGCTTTGTCGATCGCATACAATAGCTTTATGTCTGGATCAATCATGATGCGCCTCCGGTTCAACCATTTCGCGAATCAAATCTGCATAACGATCATGAATCACATGGCGTTTAATTTTAAAAAGATTGGTTAATTCAACTCCAACTTCCAGTGGTTTGCTTAAGAAACGAAAGTCGTGGATAACCTCATAGCGTTTGAACTCAAGGGGATTGCTCATGGCATTGTGGATCTGCTCAAGAATATGATCACGTAGACCGTTTTGGCTGACTAATTCCTCAAGCGATTCAGCCACAAAACCAGCTTCACGACATGCCTCGAGGTCTGGTAAAATCAGGGCGCATACGTGTTTTGCATCCTGTCCTACCACAATGCACTCTGCAATTAGTGGAGACAATTTTAAGCGCATTTCGATGTGCTCTGGTTCTACATTTTCACCATTGCTCAAGACGATGGTAGCTTTGCTTCTTCCCAGAATCTTTAAGCTGTCGTTAAATGTGATCATGCCCAAATCTCCAGTCCTGAACCAACCGGCATCATCAAGCACTTTGCGAGTAGCTTCATCGTCTTTGTAGTATCCAAGCATGACCTGTGGCCCCTTTATCTGAATTTCGCCACGGAGCCCTCGGCCGTTACCATGTTGGTCAGGATTCGGATATAAGATTTCCCCCGAGTCCAGATCCACAATACGGATCTCCGTTTGCGGAATGGGTGGCCCTACCGTCCCACGAACCAAACATTCAGGTGTGCGGGCAGCGATGACGGGAGAAGTTTCGGTAAGACCATAACCCTCAAGCATGGGAATGCCGATAGCGTTGAAAAATCGATCGATTTCAGGCGAGAGCGCACCGCCCCCAGAAACCGTTCCTTTGAGCGATCCACCTGCTTTTCTTCGAACAGTTTCAAGAACGGCTGCATTAAAAAAGCCAAACCAAGGAAGAATAGTCACCCATTTGATGGCTGCTAAGACTTTATTGAAAATGATCTTAATAGGGGATACCGAATGAAGGCGCAGATCTTGATTTCTCAAAACGAACACTGCTTCGCGATAGTGGACGCCGAGGAAGAGAGCAATATGAAAAAGGATGCGCCTAACGGGATGCGCTTTTTCAACGGCAGTAAGAATGCGGTGCCTTAAGCTCTCCCAAAGTCTGGGCGCAGAGCCCATAAAGGTGGGTTCTACCTGCTTCAAATCGTCCCCGAAATGTCGGGCACTTGTGTAATAAGTGCACGCCCCACAACTGAGTGAATAAAGCTCAACCATACGCTCAAAAACATGCCAGATGGGCAATATGGAGAGCAACCTGTCCGTACATGTGATTCGCAACGGAGCACACTCGACCTGGGATATGATATTGGCGTGAGAGAGCATTACCCCTTTAGGTTTCCCGGTCGTGCCGGAGGTGTAAATGAGTGAGAACAAATCTTCACTCTTCACAGCATTGCTCCGTGTGTCGACGTCAGTAGATCCCTCATCCAGGCGTTTTCTGCCAATCGACTCTATATTGTTTAGCGACAATACACCCTCCGGATGGGTTTCCTGGCCATCGAGTTTTATAAGCATGTGCAAGCCTGGCATTTGACTCCGCAACTTCAGACAGCGTTTCGCCATATGCGAGGTTTCAACAAAGGCCGTCCTCATGCCGGAATGATTCACAATATGCACGAGCTCATCGTCGGTCAGATCAATGCCTTTTGGAGTATTGACTGCGCCACATAGCTGTATACCTGCATCTGCAAGGGCCCACTCGACACGATTGTCACTAAAAATACCAACAGGTTCCTGAGATTCGACCCCGATCGATATCAATCCCTCTCCGATAGCGCGACCTCGTTCGTAGAGACTTCGAAAGGTAAGGGGCTTCCACGACAAGTTCTTTTGACGCGTTGCAAATGCAGGTAAAGACTCAAACTTTTCGGCGGTTAGACGGTAGAGTCCGGGTAAGTGCTTGGCATGAACAAGAGTAGAAGGATGTGACTCCATTGGCACCGCAAGGAAACAATAAACGAGTTTCTGTCAACTGCATCGAATGGCTATGGGAATTGGAACGAATGACTCGATTTTACTCTTTTAACCACCCAGACATCTCTCCATCAAAGTCTCATTTCACTACTACCGCATGCCTATGAGTCTCGTTTGTAAACGAATTGTTTCCCGTTCGTAAATGAGTTATCAAATTGATGCCAAAGAGGCGATTTCGGCTCCTTTTTTCCGATTAATTAACGCTAAATAGAAGTAAATTAGGATGCCGCGAAAGATTTGTTTCATCAATTATAAAGGTGGGGTTGGCAAAACCTCTCTCATCGTCAACACCGCAGCTGCTTTAGCGCAGCAAGGCAAGCGTGTGCTTTTAGTCGATCTCGATACACAGTCCAACGCGAGTATCTGGCTGATGCGACTAGACAGATGGAATAAGCTGAACGTAGACGGTCGCGGTTCAATATACTCTCTTTTTGATCCGGCGGTGGAACGTTTATCAGATATCATCATTGAGGACGTAGTTCGGGACAAATCGGGGCGGGTCGTGCTTCGGGGGTTAGACCTGGTGCCGACAACATTTAACCTTGTTGACTTGGAGAATGAACACAAAGGGGATCCTGCAAAGCCTCCATTTCTTTTTTTCTACGAGCAGCTGCGTGAGATCGAAAACAATTACGATTACATTCTCTTTGATAATCCGCCCAATCTTTTGCGGGCCTCGCAGATTGGTGTTTTTTCTTCCAATGAGATTTATGTACCGGCCAACCCAGACGCGCTAAGTCTCATTGGGTTCACACTCTTGGTTGAAAAGCTTATGTTATTTCAAAAGCGTTCTGCCAGCTTCCGTCAGGCCGGAATGGGACCGGCAGTTTCCATCCGTGGTATTGTTTTTAACGCGATAAAATCGAATGTGGATATAGAGGTTCCGAAAATGCGAATGCAACTTCGTTTAAATCAGTTCAAGAGCAAGCGTCGGGCTCATCCGGATGCGAAGATTTTTAAAACACAGATACGGGACGCGACAGTGGTGCGGCGGGCGGTTACGTTGGGTCTACCGGTGTGCCTGATTGGTCAACCCAAATCGGGTGAGGATAGCGTGGTGTCAGACTATTTTTCTGTGGCCGCCGAGTTGGAGGGGAGTTGTTCGGTCGGTAAGTTAAAGCAAGCATGTTAGAATGATGAAAGCAGGAGCAACATTACAAAATCTTGGCAAAAATGAGTGGGAGGAAGTTCGCCTTGCATTCTTCGATTCGCTCATGATGGATACGCCAATTTCCAGTTTGGCTCAGAATCTTGAGTTTGAATCAGGTTGGCCCTTAGAGGGCGAGGACGAGGTGCCATCAAAGTATATCGGCCTTAGTTGGGAACAAATCAACGAGCAGCCTGGCCTCGTGGGTCAACCGCTGCGCATCGGACTGCTCATTACGATTCTTAGGGAGACAATGGCTTTTGATGACCCTTTTGGTGAGATGGTTGAAACGGTTGAGAAAGCTTCGGAAGATAATGATGGTCCGAAGCAAACGTTGACTGAACTCGAAATACCGTTGGATTTTCCGCTTGATTTATGTGCTCTCTCGTCGGAAACGCTTGAATTCTGTACTGGGGAAGGTGTTTCAACCATTAGCGAGTTCACGACCTTCTCAGAGAGATTAGCACAAAGTGGATTGTTCCTTGGCGGAGATATTCAAGCTTTGCTCAATGCTTTGGCACTTCGTGATGAGAAAGGGATAGCTCTTTATGTTCCCTACCGGCCTCAGTCCAAAGGAGTTCATTTTGTGGAGGCTCTGGGGATCTTAGTAGGAAAGCTGAGCGAAGCTGCAATTAATTCACTCTTACTGCGTTATGGTGCATCGGACGTTGGGGGTAAACTACTTGATCGTGATCGTGTCGATATGCTGGAGTTTCAATTAGTTCGCAAAATTCACGGAATCGCGCACTTATTTGGGTTCGAAA
>JAKSBQ010000355.1 GCA_022361075.1 Opitutales bacterium
CCCCGACATTTTGGTAACCGAAGGTCCCTTCAAATTCACTCGCAACCCGATATATCTGGGATTTTTGCTGGTTCTAGTAGGATTCGCCTGGTGCTTCGGAGTGATTTCCGTGTGGGTTGGCCCGCTGATTTTCCTACTGCTTGCCAATTTCTGGTATATCCCATTTGAGGAAAAGCGAATGCTTAAAAAGTTTGGTGAATCCTATGTTGAATATCGACAAAAAGTCCGTCGATGGCTTTAGTTAGCTCACAAATTATATTACTTTTTCAATATAAAATCATTTTATATGTATTTTTCAATATAAAATACATTTATATTTGTTTTTCAATATGAATTATGTTATTCATATTCTATGAATCAGGCAACAATATCCGCCGATATCATTGGATACACCGCCTTGAAAGACGCGGACAGGGAAATACTCCAAAAAGATTTAAAGGCTTTAATGGCTGAAGGCGCTAGAATCTTCAAAAAAGACGGGTTCTACGGGCGAATTGTGTCGGGAGATCAAATCGAAATCGCGCTATCTCGTCCCGCAAAGGCACTGAGACTCGCACTCATGCTCAAAACATGGATAAAATTCCATCCTGCCGCTCAAAAAAAGGAGGGCTCCTCACGATATCAGTATTTTAAACAACACGGTATTCGTCTCGCGGTAGCAATCGCTCCCCTCAATAAAATCGACCCGGAGGGCGGAATCATCGATGGTGAAGCCATCTTTCTCTCAGGCCGCAAGATCAAGCACCAGAGCACCTCGAGAGGCAAACGCATCACCATCAGGAACACCCTATTCTTCTGCAGTGAAAACCAGAAGTGGAACCACAAATACGCGGCCCTATTCGCCCTAATCGATGAACTCATCTCTAAGGCCAAGCCCAAACAATGCCAGGCAATTTATTACAAGCTCGGCGGCTACAGCGAAAACGACATCATCAAGCTCACAGGTCGCGCACAGGCGAACATCAACACGAGCTCGACAACGGCCGGCTGGCACGCTATTGAACAGGCTGTTCTGTATTTCGAAAGCCAATTTTCATAGCTAAAGGAACAGTTTCTCCGATTCAAAAAACACATCGTGATTGGATAATGCTAAGTCTGTTCGAATTCCGTATTCAAAATTCTATATTCCATATTCTTAGTGAACACTTCCATCGCCATAATATCACTAAAACATTCTAAGAATTCCGATTAGCTTAAACTGATAGCATCCATGACCGACACTACCTTTCTACTCCTCCAGCTCATTGCTCACCTACTCGCCGATTATACCTTTCAGTCTCAAAAGTGGTGCGACCAAAAAAAGAAACGTGTCATCAACCATGTCCATTTGCTGCACACCCTCATCGTATTCCTCTGCTCGTGGGTATTATCCTTTGACTGGCAATTCTGGATTTATGCTTTGTCCATTGCGATCATCCATCTGGCGATCGACTGTCTCAAAAGCCTTTGGGATCAAACAAACCCAGAACCTAAAGCTGACAGTATACTTGTCAGAGCCGGTTTCTTCATCGACCAGATATTCCACATCTTCACATTTCTCGGATTCACCTGCCTCTATCTGAACAAGGCGAATCCAGCACCCATGATCGCCTTTGAAGAAAGGACGATCGCACTGTTTGCTGCGTTCCTGATTAGTACGAAACCTGCAAATATTCTCATACAAAACCTCTTCGCTGCCTTCGAAATCCCAATAGCCGATTCAGAGAAAAAGAATGAAGCTGAGCTTCAAAATGCAGGTAAACTCATCGGCATTGCGGAACGATTCCTGGCACTCACCCTAATCCTCCATCAGCAATTTGCGGCACTCGGCTTGATTATTGCAGCAAAATCCATCCTACGCTTCAAAAGCACCATGCGCAACGAGTACATCCTTGTCGGCACACTACTGAGCTTCGGAATCGCTTTACTTCTGGGAGTCACGATTCTCAACATTTGGCCCAACTCAATGACACAATGACCTTTATTCCTAAAAAAAGCGTTCTCATCCTATCAGCTTCTTTAACTTTGACTGGTGTGGCATCAGCCAGCCTTGACAACCTTTCACTGGAGGACCCACTTACCCAAACCGTAGCGGTAGACCTCTCGAAGCTATCCCTTAACTGCATCCACACACCTTACCCTTACAAGCCCGGACACGTACTCTTCTCTGAGGCAGACCTTCAGGAACCCAAGCAATACCACCCTGCTTTCTACGGTTGCTTCGACTGGCATTCAGCAGTTCACGGCCATTGGACCCTGGTCAAACTCCTCAAAACTTTTCCAGAAATGGAAAATGCTGCGCAAATCCGTGAGAAACTTTCCAGTAGCCTCACCGCTGAAAACATTCAAACCGAACTGGCCTACTTTCAAACAGAAGGTCGAGGCAGTTTCGAACGAATGTACGGCTGGGCTTGGTTGCTCAAGTTAGCGGAAGAAATCGCCACCTTTGAGGATCCCGACGCTCAACACTGGCACAAAGCCCTCAAACCCCTGTGCGATTATCTCGTGGCCAGCTATCTCGACTTTCTCCCCAAACAAACCTATCCCATCCGACGCGGAGTTCATCCAAACACAGCGTTCGGCCTTGCTTTTGCATGGGATTACGCAGTCGTAGCGGGTGAAACCGAGTTGATTGAACTCATCAAATCAAGAGCAATGGACTACTTTGCTGCCGACAGCGATTACCCTGCAGCATTTGAACAAGGTGGCGACAACTTCTTCTCCCCCAGCCTCATGGAGGCCGATCTCATGCGCCGCATTCTCTCCCCGGAGGTCTTTTCCCTCTGGCTCGATAAATTTCTTCCCGGAATTCCTCAAAAACATCCAAAAAATCTGTTCGAGCCCGCATTTGTCTCCGACCGAACCGACGGCTACATCGTGCATCTTGACGGGCTCAACCTCAGCCGTGCCTGGTGCATGGCAGGCATCTCAAAGGCACTCCCCAAAGAAGACCCCCGTCGCAAAATTCTAATCGAGTCCGCTTGGATTCACGCCACCACCGCCCTCCCCGAACTCGCGTCTGGCCACTACGAAGGCGAACACTGGCTGGCCAGTTTTGCGGTCTACATGCTCAGTGAATTCAAAGGCATCTAGCAACAATCGCCAGAAGAGTGCCGCCCCCTGAACACGGAAAGGGGTTTTATGGAAAAACATGCCCTTTTTTTCAGAAAAAATCTTCGAGTCTCTCAGTCACATAACAAAGAAACTCCTCGGGGTTTGCGGAAAAGACCAATCGGTTAAGGTCTTCCGAATCCAATTCGGATTTTCCCGAAAATGAGATTTTTACAATTGTTCGGATATCAAAGCAGCATTGCGGAAAATTCGAATAAACTCAAAGCAAGAAATTACCCGATCAAACATATAATACACTGATATTCATTAGGTTGCGAATATCACAATAATTTGAGAATCCTTTAGCTCTTCGGATAACAAAATATCAAATCTGCTTTTTCCGAACAGTTTTGGCTACGATCTGAGGTTATTAAAACGGTGTTATCCGAATTTATATTCTAATATAACTACTGTTGTATAAATAAATATTGAATGAACCACTGAAGACACAGAAAGCACGGAAGATTTCCTTCTATTCTCCCTCAAATAGTATCCC
>JAKSBQ010000314.1 GCA_022361075.1 Opitutales bacterium
ATCACTTCGAATACACGTAGATTAAGATCACCGTTGAGGCTGATATTCAGAGTGATTTGAGAATCCGCGTAGTAGTTGATCGTGGTCTGCCGATCATGCCTATTGACGTAAATCGGGCACTTGTTTTTTGCGAGTTGAGTGATCAGCCATTTGCGGTAGGGATGAAAATCTCCTACCTGACCGATAAAGGATACGGGAATCCGGGGCTTGGGATTCAACTCCCGCGTGATGAGATTGTAATTAAGCCCTGGGATCCAATGGACATTCTCTAAACCCGCTTCGACGAAAAAGTGGAGGTGATGGGCTTTGTGGTCGGTGAGGTAGTAATTAAATCTTTCCTTTTTTGCATATTCAACGAGGGTCTGAATCGGTTGGGTCAGGTGTTGGGTATTTCCCAGCACCAGCACCTTAGCGCAATCGGCGCTAGTAAGGTTTTGAGGGAAAATTCGATTAGTTGCGTCGGCTTTGACGAGGATTACATCTGGTTTTTGGGACTTGGGAAGTTGTTTGAGAACGTCATTGAGGTCGAACCTACCACCAGGAGTTTGTAGGTACTTAAATCCTTCTTCATCTTTTTCGGTCTCAAAATCCGGACCGGCTAAGATTTCATTTTGAGAATAGAGTGGGCTTCGGTAGGTGTTTTTATCGCCAAGTTGCAATATGAGATAACGGCATGTGGGAAATGCCGGAGTATCCGTGGATTGAGTGGATGTCATATCATCTTGATTCAGAGCATGTTCGATGCCTGAATTCAAAGTAAAGGCTTGTTAAAATTGCCCTGTTCTCAACATCACAAGGGTGCACGCTTCAATCACTTCGATGTTGTGGGATTCGAGTTCAGCTTTGAGAGGTTCGGATTCAGTTCCCGGATTGAGAATGACGCGACCCGGATGGGCCGAAATGATTGCCTTCATGTAATTTTCCAAATGCTCAGGCCTCACATAGACCGTCAAAGTATCGATAGCGACCTCGATGTCGCCGATATTTTGGTAGCTTGGAACCCCCTCAATTTCACCATTTTTGAGAGAAATTGGAAACACCTTGTGTCCGTGCTCAACGAGGAGTTTTTGGGCTTGGTTCGAGTAACGCCCTTTTTTGGGACTGGCTCCGAGAATGGCGACGTTTTGCATTTTTGGAACAGGGATTGATTAAAAATCGGATGGGTTCGCGCTAACCTTCTAATGCTTGCGAAAGACGTTTTTGGGATAGAGGGGAGAGATTCAAACCGAGGGCGGCTTTTTGAGCTCGTTCACTCATTTTGGACCATGTCTTTTGCAAAATACGGACGGTTTTTTGCTCTTCCCATTGTTGAACATACTCGTCGAACTGCAGTTCTAAGAAAACCATGCAAAGGACATCTTCAACGGCTTGGGTGCCTCCGTCCTTTTTCAGGTTTTTCTTAAGATTTAGGTCTTTGACCCGCCGGGTGGTGCTTTGATCGTAACCAGCCTCTATAAGAATCTCACCTACCTTCTTCGCATGAAACTTTTTCAGATCCTCTCTCCATTTCAAGTAAGCAGCCCTTCCTTCAGGGTAGCTGTCTCTCGGAATCTCCCATCGACAGATATGCTGACCGCGTGATGCCAGTTGAACCGTTTCGTCCGCATCTGGATAAAGGACTTCCAACCAACGGGTTCTTGCGTGGGACTCGTACAATTCACGGGGGAAAAACTCTCCGTCCACCTCGATCATATTGGGATCTTTTGCGTTACACTCATCAATCGCGGCGATCGCTTTCGCGAAGAGTGGATTTTGGGGCTCAGACATGTTCACTATGCTACTCGTTTGGTGAAAAAAGCAAAGTCGAATAATCAAACAGAAGTGTTTTGGGTAGGTCGATTGGTTCGCAAGTCGCTGCTAATGATGGTTTTTTGATGTATAAATCTGGCTACTTTTTTTTTAGGCAGCAAGGTAAGAGTATTGATCCAAGCAACTAATTGAATCTAATGGGGGCTTTACTTGAAACACTACGTATGGGCTCGCAGAGCCTAAAAACTCCGACGAAACGATTTAGAATATGGCAAAGATCAAAGTTGAAAATCCGGTAGTTGAGCTGGACGGGGATGAAATGACCCGCATCATCTGGAAGTTTATCAAGGAGAAGCTCATTCTTCCCTACCTAGATTTGGACATTAAATATTACGATTTAGGAGTCGAGGAACGTGATCGTACGGATGATCAGATCACAGTCGATGCAGCAAATGCGATTCGCGAGCACGGAGTGGGCATCAAATGCGCAACCATCACCCCAGACGAGGGACGCGTTGAGGAATTCGGACTGAAGAAGATGTGGCGTTCACCAAATGGAACGATTCGAAATATCCTCGGAGGTACCGTGTTTCGTGAGCCGATTATCATGAAAAACGTGCCACGATTGGTTACTACCTGGAATCAGCCTATTTGCATAGGCCGTCACGCATTTGGAGATCAGTACCGCGCGACGGATTTCCTTACCAAAGGTAAAGGTAAGCTTACCGTGAAGTATGAAGGTGAAGATGGAGAAGTGATTGAGCATGAAGTCTACAATTTCGACGGAGACGGGATTGCACTTTGCATGTATAACACGGATGAGTCAATTTATGGGTTTGCTCGTGCGTGCTTTAACCAGGCTCTGAACAAGAAGTGGCCACTCTATATGTCCACCAAAAACACGATCCTCAAGAAATACGACGGTCGTTTTAAGGACGTTTTCGAAAAGGTTTATCAAGAGGAGTTCAAAGCCCAGTTTGACGAGCTCGGTTTGGTTTACGAACACCGTTTGATCGACGACATGGTCGCTGCTGCTCTCAAGTGGGAAGGTGGCTTTGTATGGGCATGTAAAAATTACGATGGTGACGTGCAGTCTGACACCGTCGCTCAGGGATTTGGTTCTCTGGGGCTCATGACATCCACTCTGGTAACACCTGATGGTAAGACCATGGAGGCCGAAGCCGCTCACGGAACGGTGACTCGTCATTATCGTATGCACCAGCAAGGCAAGAAAACGTCCACAAACCCGATTGCCTCTATCTTCGCTTGGACTCGCGGCTTGCAGTTCAGAGGTAAGCTTGATGGTAACGATGCGCTTATCCAGTTTGCAGAAGACCTTGAAGCGGTTTGTATCGAGACTGTTGAATCCGGTACGATGACTAAGGATTTGGCGCTTTGCATTCATGGAAAAGAGATGCAGGACAGCCATTGGGTGACTACCGAAGAGTTCCTTGAAGCACTTGATAGTGCGCTACAGGCAAAGAGAAATTAGTGTAAAATCGTTCGGGTAATTTCTCGAAAACATTTAACGGCTTCATCGAAGAATTTCGGTGAGGCTTTTTTTGTGAACTTGAAGCCGGAAAACGACGGTCTTCCTGGGTTGCATGTTCGTAAAAAAAGACTATCGTCACTATCCGTAACTCCATCGTTTTTCGAGAGTTATACATTTTTTGAGGAGGTTTAATAAAATGGGGAAGATGCTCGAACTGAAATCGGTACTTCGTAGGCATGCGACTTTGGATTCTTTAGTCGGTCTGTTGGACTGGGATCATCAGGTGAATTTGCCTCCTCATTCGCATGAGTTGAGGACTGAACAATTGGCCGTAACAACTGAAATTGCCCATCGCGAAAAAACGTCCGATTCTTACCGTCGCATCCTTGATGACGTTGGAGAGGATTACGATTCTTTGTCGGAAGAAGATCGATTGATTTTTGATCACGCTCGAAAGCATTTCGAAAAGAGCAAAAAAATCCCAAATGAGTTCGCTGCACGAAAAGCGGAAAAACAAGCGCAAGCTTATCAGAAATGGGTGGAAGCCCGAGAGGCAGACGATTTTGATTCGTTTGCTCCCTTTTTAGAGGAGCAAATCGAACTTTGTAAGGAAGAAGCGGGTTACGTTGGATCTCATTCGGATGCCTATGCGTACATGATCGACCAGTTTGATGAAGGAATGGATCCGGAGACGATTGATCGATTGTTTGGTCCAATGGGTGAAGCCTTGCAAGACCTTTTGTCCAGATGCACCTGCGAGGAAGAGGGGGTATTTTTCTCTGGCCTAAAATTTCCCGCTGAGAAACAGGAAGTATTTCTTAGGGAGGTGATTACAAAAATGGGATTCGATTTTAATCATGGTCGCCTAGACCGCTCGGTGCATCCATTTTGCGCTGGGACTGGGCAGGACATCCGAATGACCACCAGGTTCTTCGAGGACAATCCGTTAGACTCTCTTTACAGTTCTATCCACGAGACTGGCCACGCTCTTTATGAACAAGGACTACCTCCTGAGGATTGGGGCAATCGGCTGGGGACTCACGCAGGAATGGCCGTGCATGAGTCTCAGAGTAGGCTATGGGAGAATCAGGTTGCGAGAAGTGTAGAGTTTTGGGAGTTCTGGGAATCCAGATATCGAGAGTGTTTTGCAGAGCAATTGAACGGCATAAGTTCAAAAGATTGGTTAAACTCTGTAATGATTATTAAACCCATACCGATTCGGGTCGATTCGGATGAAGTGACCTACAATCTCCACATTTTAATTCGGTATGAGCTTGAGAAACGTTTGTTTGCGGGCGATCTCATGGTGAAGGGTTTACCAGCCGCGTGGAATTCCCTGTATGAACGTTTATTAGGCATCTGCCCGGGAAGTGATGCCGAAGGAGTGTTGCAGGATGTGCATTGGTCATCAGGAGCTTTTGGGTATTTCCCCTCTTATGCTGTAGGTAACATCATCTCGGCGCAACTGTGGGAAAGTTTAGAAAGTTCGGTTCAAAACGTAAAAGACCAGATAAGGTCAGGTGAGTATGCATCGATTTTGAAATGGCTGAGAGAAAGAATACATAGTGTTGGAGCCAGGTATTCGGCAAAAGATTTAGTGAAAGAGGTGACTGGCAAAGATTTGTCTGAACAACCTTTGGTGAAGTATCTGGACGGGAAATACGGTAAAGGTTAGTGATTTATTAGAAAAATGGCGGTGAAGAGGAAAAGCAAAGCTACGATCATCTGTGGCAGCCCTGGGTCGGGAAAGACGACTTACGGTCGGACACTTGCAAACGCAGCGGGTGCCGTTTTTCTGGATATTGATACCTGTTCTGAGCGCTTAGTGATGGCAGGCTTGAAGCTTGCAGGTCAGGATCCTTACGATCGAGACAGTAGTCTATTTAAACAAAATTTCCGAGATGCTATTTATGAAACTCTCTTTGATGTAGCGACGGAGAATCTTCCTCACTGCGACGTAGTTATTGTGGGTCCGTTCACCAAGGAGATTCGAGATAAGGCGTGGCCGGAGGAGTTAAGGCTGAGGCTAAACTGCAAGGTCAATATTGTTTATCTTTACTGCGATCCCAAAGAAAGAAAGTCGCGGATCGAATCGAGAAAGAATCGGAGAGATGAAGGGAAACTCGTTCAATACGAAGAGTTTAACACATATTATGGTGACGAGAGTCGGCCGGTTTTTCCGCATTCATTTATTGATACTACTCAGCTAAAAGTTCATTTTTAGAGCACTTTTATAGGTAATAAGTGTGGTTTTTTGACCTCTAAATTGTGTCCTTCAAGAGCGAACTAAGATTTGTCCAATATATATCAGTTTTCTCGAATTCTTCTTATTAGAAAACCCTAATAAGTTGTGCAACCGTATGTTTGTCTGATCTTAAGAACCTTTTTAAGAGAGGACGAAGCCCAAAACTAAACATATCCCGGACTCGCCCCCATCAGTTGCTTTTTAGAATGGCTAGGGAGTTTGGGGAACAAACCCAAAAAACTAAAAATATGAATTCTCAAAGAAATCTAACCGGTTTTCTTAGTGTGAAAACTTGGATCTTTGGACTCTTGAGTGTGATGGTTTTGACCATCGGATACGCTCAAACAGATTCGGAGGGTGATTACTCATCTGACGAAATCTATGAATTGGAAGCTTTCGAAATCACTGGAGGATTCGCGGGAAGCTTGGCGGCCGCAACCGAAGTTAAAAAAATCCAACCCGTAATTGTTGAAGCGATTGCCGCCGAGGATATCGGAAAACTGCCTGACACCAGTATTGCGGAATCACTGGCACGGCTCCCTGGTTTGACGACTCAACGGATCAACTCTCGTGCACAAGGAATCGTGATTCGTGGTCTCGTTGGAGATTTCAGCACAGCGATGTTGAATGGGCGTCAGCAAGTAAGCACCAGTGGTGACCGTTCGGTGGAGTTTGATCAATATCCTGCAGAGTTGCTGAACGGTGTAACCGTTTACAAGACTTCAACGGCTTCTCTAGTTGGTCAAGGTCTTGCAGGTACCATCAACATGCAGACGATTCGTCCGCTTGCGTTGGATGACAAGCTTTTTGCAGCGAATGTTTTCTATCAGATGGTCGACGCAGGTAAATTGAATCCCGACTCGGATGACACAGGGATGCGTTTCTCAGTTAATTATGCGGATCAGTTCATGGATGACAAGTTGGGTATTGCGTTTGGCTTCTCTTCAGTCGATCAGGCGGGTCAAGGTGAACAATTCAATGCTTGGGGGTATCCTGAAACTGGAAATGGGGAATTTGTAATTGGTGGAATCAAGCCATTTGTTCGTTCCAGTAACCTTGAGCGCACCAGTTACATGTCGGTTGTTGAGTACCGTCCAAATCGCAGTTTCCACGCGACATTGGACATGTTTTACTCGGACTTTGCGGAAACTCAGATTCTTCGTGGACTCGAGGTGCCTTTCCAATGGAGTTCAGCTCAATTGCAACCAGGATATACCGTTGAAGACGGTTTAGTAACGCGTGGGGTTTTCAATAATGTTTATATGGTCATGCGTAATGATAACGTATGGCGTGACGCTGATATCTACAATGTTGGCCTGAATCTTCGTTTTGGTGATGAAGACGGTTGGGTATTCGAAGTGGATCTTTCCAACTCCGCGATGGAGCGAAAAGATAACGTCCTTGAGACCTACTCTGGATTTGCAAGTAATCAAAATGGTATCGCGGACTCTGTGGCATTTGAGATGACAGGAATTGGCATCCAGCTTACTCCAACATTGGACTACACGGACGCGAACAATATCACTCTCACCTCACCACAAGGTTGGGGAGGAAATCGCGTTCCTGGCGGACAGGTTGGATTCTTCAAGGGACCGGTCGCGAACGACGATTTGCGCCAATACAAGGCGATTACTTACAACGAGCTGGATCATTCATTCTTCAAGAAGATTGAA
>JAKSBQ010000358.1 GCA_022361075.1 Opitutales bacterium
GTTTAGAACTACCGTTCTTCTCTGACAACTCACCCCATGTCATCTTTTGAAGCACGCACAGGAATTTAACATCCACTACGACTACGACAACAAAGGTCGTTTAGAGTCGATCCAGAGTACCCACACCCCCGGCGCTAACGACAAATACTTTTATGCCTACGCCCCGGAATCCAACTTCGTGGAGTCCATCCAGTATCAGTTCGTCTCGCAGAACACGGAGCTGACCGCCAGCTACGTCTACAGCCCGGACGCCGGACAGGTCACTCAACTGACCAACAGCATCGACGGCGACACCTCGGATGGCACACCCGCCACCACACTCTCGAAATACTCCTACACCCACCACGACGACCTCGGCATGATCGAAACCGTCACCCATGAAGGAGACGCATACGCCGGACAGGAATTTTTTAGTGAATACACCTATGGTGAGGATCGCTACCAACTCAGCGACGTTCAGAACTACAGCGGCACCGACACCACCAACAAAACCAGCCCAATCTCGAATGAAAACTGGTCCTACAGCTACGACCACATGGGCAACCGTGTGAGCTCAACTGAAGGAACTTCCAACTTAACCTACACTGCCAACGCTCTCAACCAATACGACACTATCACCGGCCTGGGCACCCTGACCTACGACAACGACGGCAACCTCACCGACGACAACAACTGGATTTACACCTGGGATGCTTTGAGTCGACTCGTCAAGATGGAGCCCAAAACGATCTCCATTGGCTCCAAACAATAGGACTTTACCTACGACTACATGTCCCGCCGCGTGCGTAAGGAAGTGCGCGAATGGGACGGCTCGAACTGGATACTGCAGGTCGATGAGAAATACGTATACAGCGGCTGGAACCTGTTAGCTGTCTACAACGGCCGAAACAGTGATGCGCCCCTCCGCACCTACACATGGGGCACTGACATCAGCGGTACCGTCGGCGGAGCCGGAGGAATCGGTGGACTCTTATCGGTACAAGAATACAGCGGCACCTACGCCGGTAAGATTGCTGATTCAAAAAACGGATTTCTTTAGAGACGTGTTGCAATACTTTCTGCTGGGATTGGGGTGGATCACTCGCTTTAAGCTTCTTGCACGAAGCACCAGATTTTTAGTGAAAGCCTTGGCATCTAACTTAGGTGGATAGCGCCTTACTTTACGTTGCAGCCATGGTTTTGGGTTCCATATTAATGCAATAATGCTGCCTACCTGCCTTTTGAGTTCTTTGATAGTTTGTACCGGCTTAGCTTTCATACACTCTTTGACCTATCCAGACTAACTCTTCAGAGGTGCAATTTGGGTAGTGTTTTCAATATTACGTCTTAGGATGTAAAAGTTTCCCCGTCACATCATCATAAAGCTGTTTTTCGTAAGATCTTGACTGAAAGCACATTAAAAAAGATACTTTCAGTATCATTTTCTCAACCTCAACATTCAACACCAACATTGGCGTAAGTATGAAAATTCAAAAACCGACCAAATATACTATCTCCCTCAGTTTTGAGGAAATTCGACTGCCTCCATTTGAGGATATTTTGATTATCGGGAAAAAGTGCCCACATGGAAAAATTGGCTTATCTCGCTCATTTGAATTGTTGGTGCCTAACGAGTTTGAAGTGTTTGAAGTAAACGATAGCATCGTCGGAGCGGTTTTCATCAACCGCAGAATTCTAAAAAAGCTGGATAAAGATAAAATTGTTGAAGTGTTGAAGGAAAAGGTTTTCCCCTTTAGTTCCGAATCGGAAATCCTAAAAGTAGATTTCAAGCTTAAACTGTTTTATGAATCAATAGAAGGTAAGTTTTGAAATGACTGTAAAACATTTAGTTACCACTTCATATTCAACAGTTGATGCTTTTTCTGGAACGAGCCAGGTGGAGAAGGAGCTTTTAGAACATGGTTATCTGGTTGTTTTTGATGAAGGAAAGTATGCCGGTATTCTTACACCGCATGACGTGCTATGCCGACCTCATAAATTAGTGATCGATTGCCTCACACAAAAGGAACAAGTCCATTCAGATGACTCGCTGGATACTGCTTTGAATCGTCTTAATCAGACGAATGCTAAGGCGCTTCCGGTTTTTGATGATGGTCGATATACCGGAGTGATTGTACGAGATGACATTGTGGTATCTCTTCAGAACCGAACAAAATCTCTTCAGAACCGAACAAAAGAGCTGCGCGAAAAACTGCAGTTGGCTCGCCAATTAAAAAATTCTTTTCTGACAAACCTCTCACACGAAGTAAGAACGCCCCTAAATGGAATTCTTCCGTTAATCGAAACATTGTCAGAACTTCAGGAAGAAGATGCCCAATCATATTCGCCTGAGTTGATTGAATTGTTGGAAACCACAATGAACCGTTTTCTGAGGGTCATGGAGGATTTGATAGAACTCTCACTCATTGAATCTGGGCAGCATATTGAACTACTGACCACTGAGATCGATTTAGAGACCATGTTTGAAGAACTTGTTTCCGAGACAGTAAGGCAACCACAATTTGCTGAGAAGAAACTGGCAATTCAAAGTCAACTACTGGATGCGACACTTCGTCTGGAAACTGATGAGATTAAGCTGAAAAGGGTGTTCGCTCATTTAATCCAAAATGCAATGAAGTTTTGTACAGATGAAAGCGTGGTTACATTTGGGGTGAAACGGATAGAAAGTAAAAAAGTGTCGTTTTTTGTGAGCAATACTGGTGATAGCATAGTGAATAGGAACCGTATTTTCCGGATGTTTGAACGGGAGAAAAACTCACCAACCCATTTTTCGGAAGGATTAGGTGTGGGTCTTGCCATATCACAAAAGCTCGTTGAGTTACTGGGCGGTAATATCAAAGTGTTACAAGAAAACCTTAACCAAACAATGTTTGAGTTTTCGGTATTACTAAAACTTGATGACCATCAGAAAGAGTGATTTCTGCATGGGATGGGGAAAGGATTATGGTGCCTTAAAGGGTTGAAGCCCCTGCTTTTAGGGTGCTTTTCTTTAACACTTGAGAGAATCTTGTGCAACAAAGTGCTTCTTCACAAGAGGAGCTTTTCGAAGCTTAAGGAACTTCTCCTTCCAGGAATGATACAGTTTTTGCCTCTTCAATTCTATGTCCTTGACTGATAACATCAATTTCCGGACAAAGCGCAAAGAATCTGCCTTCTTCTTTTTTGAAGGGCTGTAAGTGAACGGAGTATGACTTAATCTTAGCCAGGAGGGATTCAAAACTTTAATTCTTTTGGACAACGTCAAGGTGAGGAATGGAACGTAGTTTCTCTCAACCATCTGATTATGTGGTTTTTGTTTTCTTTTGGGGCAAAGGAATAATCATCGAGGTTTTTTTCTTATATGAGGTAAACTCGTTACCAAAATCTTTCAGAAGTCGTTTTTCTTCAGTTAGTTTGAGGTAAAGAATGACATGTATGAAAAATAGAATACTGAAAAGTAGTGATAAAGTTGAATTGAGGAATACCGCAATTGAAATATAAATAGCATTCACTCCAAAGACCATCGGATTCCTCGAGTACCTAAAAGGACCTGTAGTGACTAAGATTTTGCTTCTTGGACTTATGGCTTTGTTGAAAAGATCTGTTGGTCCTCCCTTCCCAATTCTAAACAGATCCAGGTTAGCCCAGAATGTGAAAAAGACACCAATCATAAAGAGGCAAATACCGATGACGATGAGTACAAGTCGGATGGGTTGTACATTAAACGCGAGTGAGGGAAATGGAATTAATGAAAGCAAGAAAATGATTCCAGGTACGATTAATAGAAATACCGAAGATCCTACTAAATATCCTATTAGATGATTTCCTTTTTTATCCTCTTTCATAAGGTCGAGATGTGGAACAGAGCTATGCGGAGTTTTCTTAACCGCCTTGTTAGTGCCTTTTGTAAAATTGGGGATGAGGTTTATGTGATTCGTGGAGCAGATCCAATAAACTTCTAGCGTGGTGCTGGATCAATTCTTTTTAACAGAGGAGTGGCTTCTTTTCTTTCAAGTGCTCTTTGACCGCTCAGTCAAATGTGCTTTGACTGTCCGTTCAATACCCCTTTGACAACGTGGTCAGTACTGCTTTGACCGAACATCGATGACGAATTTGAGAAATCTTTCTCACTAACATTAGGATTGGCTTGTTGTGCAGAACAAAGCGAAGAAAAAGGACTGGCTGAGAAGGGCACGCACTTGGAGATTATGGGTAGCTTATTTCCCCTTTAGCCAGCCTAAATCTACCAGGAACTTATCGGTCTCAGCAAGGGTCTGATCCAGATATATTCCGTTGTTGAAGAATGCGTGAGCCTGACCTTCGTAGCGCACCATGTCGCAGATGTTACCTGCTTTTTGGGATATGTTGAGGTAGATGTCGGCCACTTGCATCAAGCGGTCTTTGGTGCCAAAGAACATGATGCAGGGTGGTTGTGGCGTATCTGCGTAGTTCAGCGGCGAAATCTTAGGGAGTGGTGCATTTGTGCGATGTTGAAACCTTTGCTCAAGTTGTTGGTTTGTGGCTTCTGGTAAGGCATCGTGTGGGGCGAGGGCCATGGCGGGATTGAAGAGGACCATGGCATTGGGCTTTGCGCTGATGGATAAATCATCTGTTACCGCATCGAATTCCTCGATCAGGCTAACACATGCTGCGAGGTGCCCGCCTGCAGATCCTCCGGCGGAAGCGATTCGTGTAGAGTCAATGCCGAGTGTGCTGGCATTTCCCCGAACCCAGCGCATGGCGGATTTTGCGTCTTGTATGCAGTCCTCAATTTGGGAAGTATCGGAGAGGAGGCGATATTGAACGGTGATGGCTACCATACCCCGCTTTGCGAGGTAGTTGCACTGTTTTTCGAATTGATCTGGTGAGCCCTTCGTCCAACCACCGCCGTGAAAGAAGACGATGGCGGGTGTTTTGTTGGTGGATTTATGCCCTTTGGGAATGAAAACGTATAGTGGTAACTCTATACCATCGACTGTTTTGTAAATGTGTCTTTCTCCGCCTTTAACATCCCTTTTTACTGTCTTCTTATCCAGAAATTTTTTCTTGTAAGTTCGGGTTTCGGATAAGTTCAGCACGCCGTCACTGTTTGCGTCAGTTTCAGAATATTTCATCAGCATTTCCTTAAACCCACCTTCGTTTTCGGATGTTTGTCCGTTCGATCTCAAGCAAAGTGCAAATAGTAGGGATACGATGTAGAATAGTTTTCTATTAATCATGATATAGAGTTTATCAGCTAAACAAAAGCGGGGGTGAAAGGGTTACATATTACTATTTTGAGATTTAGCAGTCTATGGCCTGATTGTTTCGATAACTGATGTATCCACCCAATAGATGTCGGATTTACCGTTTAGGTCATTATATCGGCTGAAGAAGAGGAAATTGCCGTCAGGAGAAAGAGTTGGGCAGGTTTCGCTGACATCGGTATTGATCTGGCTGCCGAGATTTTGAGGTTTGCTCCATGAGTTGTCGTCGTTTCGGAAAACGACGAAGA
>JAKSBQ010000077.1 GCA_022361075.1 Opitutales bacterium
ACGAGGAGGTTAGGCCAAGACATACGATGTTGGTGAAGATGAGATTTGAGGAAACTGAATCCAGTGTAGATAAAGTCGTTGTTGATTACGAATCGGCGGTCTATTTGAAGAAAAACTAAGCAGAGCTCCGCCAGCTGGTGATGTGTGGGTAAGTTATAAGCGTGAAATCAACTTATTTGACACACCACTAAACTGGAAGATTCAGCTTAATGTTCGTAACGCAATTGGAAGTGATGACTACATCCCAGTCGTGACGAATCCCAATGGTGAAGTTGCGGTCGTCCGGAATCCTCGAACACAAGAGTGGTTTCTTACGAATACCTTCTCTTTTTAATACATTCATTACTTAGGGTTTGTATTAAAATGTTCTAGGGAGTGATTGTTAATTCTCACTCCCAGGCTGTGTGCGGGTAAGGTCCCTCTCACGCAGTCTTTATCAGCACAATATTGTCCAATATTGAAAGAAGTGATTCTGGCTTCTTTTTTTAATCTATCATCCCTGTGTCTATGTTTTCAGGAAGTGCTCTATGTTTTTCCCAAGTCAAAATAGCGGGTGAGCGACAAGAGATTATTAAAATTCGGGGCTAAATTGCCACAGGTTGAGCATCCGATCAGTCACAAAGAAAAATTATTTTTAGGGTGTTTTGATGTTTGGAGTGTCCGACTAGCAAATGTAGTGGTTTGCGAAGATGTTTAGAAGAAGTGTAGATCAGGAAAAATCAGATTACGAGGAGGTCTTCCAGCACGAGAGTAGTTTAAGATCCTGGTTGATCGCACGTTATCCTGGTCTGGAGGATGTTGATGATGTGGTTCAGGATGCTTATCTTAAGTTCCTTAAAGCAAAAAAAGTGGGCCCAATCGCAAACCCCAGATCTTACCTATTTGTGACAGCCGGGAACATTGTAAAAAACCGATTCCGGCATTTTCGGGTGGAGCGCCCAAAAGGAGTTTCAGAAATCGATCCGAAATTGGAAATTGATGAGCTCCGGAATCCTCTAGAGGAGATATCTGAAAACGAAGAGATCCAACTATTGGTTAAAGCTATCAAGGCATTACCAAAGCGTTGTAGGCAAGTGATCACTTTGAGGAAAATTTACGGATATTCGATGCAGGAGGTCGCTCAGATACTCGGAATATCGACATCTACAGTGGATACACAATGCTGCGTTGGAATGAAAAAATGCGCTAAATTTTTAAAAGAACACGGGGTAAGGGAATACTAAAATGAATAGTCCAAAGAATAGATCCGATCGTGCAGGTTCAGAAAGAGAGCAATCTGCTGCGAATTGGGTGGTTAGGCATGAATACGGATTAACCGCTGAGGAACAAGATGAGTTTCTAGCGTGGTTGACGTATGATCCAAAGAACCGCCAGGAATATATCACACAATCCTGGGCATGGGGTGAAATGGATCGCTTGGCAGGTATTCAGAAGACAGATCATGCACCAGTGAATCCGAATTTATTTGATAAAATTGAGATCGACTTGCCGCATAAGAAAATGGGGTGGTTGTTTCCCAGTTCCATCTTAGCTTTGGCGGCATCTCTGGCTGTCTTTCTGGGAGTTTTAAAATTTGGGGAAACTCACAGTCCTACCCATTTCGAGGCTAATGCGCCTGTTGTCATTAAGCGTATCGAACAACGGCAGTTTGAGGATGGAAGTTCAGCTACGTTGAATAGAGGTGCAGTTTTAACCTCCCATTTTACAGACGAAAGTCGACTGGTTAAGTTGCTTAGCGGTGAAGCTAGTTTCAGTATCGAAAAGGATACGGAGCGACCATTTATCGTTGAAGCCAGGGGGATTCAGGTGAGAGCAGTCGGCACTGAATTTAATGTCAGAATATCTAACGATTATCTTGATGTAGTCGTTTCTGAGGGGGTTGTGGCCTTAAGCTCTGAAGATTTTGAGCATTATGAATCTGACGGAGCTTTGATAGAGGCAAATTACAGAGCGAATATTGAATTAAGTGATACGAGTACGGATTTCAGTGTGGACTATGTGGAACAGGAGCAGCTTGAGGAGATGCTTCAATGGCATCCTACGTTACTTGAATTTGATAACGCACCGTTGAAAGAAATTATAACGGAACTTAACCAGAGAAACGAAATTGAAATTTTACTCGCTGATCCATCACTTGAGGAAATAAGGATTTCTAGCGTCATTTGGTCGGACAATGTCGTTGGATTCGTTGGGTTGCTGGAGTCTTATTTTGGTATCGGCGCTAATCAAATTGATGCTCAAAGGATTGTGTTGGGTGAAAAGTAACCGATTCCTGTGAAAGTTGTTTAGATTATGAATGTCTTCAGGTTGAAATCCAGGTATTTGATTTGGTTTGGGTGTATTGTTCTCAGTGCGTGTTCGAAACCTAAAATGTATGAGTTCAATGTAGATTCAGGTGATAGCGGAATTGCACTAAGGCAATTCGCGATACAGGCGAATCTCGAAATCGTATTCAATAGCAGTGATTTAGAAGGAATCGATACGAATGCGATATATGGAAGAATGACTCCGGATGACGCTTTAAGCAAGATGCTTAAAAACACTAGATTGGACTACAGGGTGGAAAATAATTCCAACGTTTATGCTATTTTAGTCCGTTAATTTTATAGGCTCAGTTCCCTGAAAACATTGTAATTTTTATCCCCCGAAAAAATAAGCATACACTTGTATTGATTTGACCGAGCATCAGACAGTTTACCCCAAAAAACTAATCGGATTACTTGGATTCTTTCTCATGTCGATGATGGAATTTCAACTAATGTCTGCTGTTGCAGTTCAGGATGAGCCATTTCTATACGAGTATGATCTAAAAAATGAAAATGCGCGAAAATCGCTTTTGAAATTTTCGAAACAGAGTAGCCAGGGCGTTATTTTCGATCCTCAGCTCGTTGGCGATACCAAAACCAATAGAGTTAAAGGAAAAATGACGCCTAATGAGGCATTAGAAGCGATGCTAAAGAACACCTCATTAGGCTATGATTTAGATGCTGAATCAGGTGTATTTGTGATTTTCCGTTCTGAATCTGCAAATTCAGGACAAGCAAATGAGTCTTCGGGTAGCCCCCCGAATTCTCAAACCAACGGTAACCCAAAACAACATACAGGTAATGTTATGATTAAGAAAAAATCATTTCTTGGCAAGCTGGTAGCAGGCTTGTCGGGACTAATCGTGGCTTCAAATACGCCACAGACTGTCGCTCAGGATGATGCGGTCATCGATGAGGATATCTATCAGTTGTCTCCCTTCGTGATTCAAGAAGACGATGATATTGGATATTACGCTAGTAATGCGATTTCGGCGACTCGTGTAAATGAGTCGCTAATCAATCTACCTATTTCGGTTAATGTCGTGACCCTCGAATTTATTGAGGACACCGCATCACACACACTTGAAGATGCCCTGGAGTTTACTGCGGGTGTAAATCCCAACGGATTTGGTAACAGTAATTTTGCAGTACGTGGTTTTACCGCAGGGGTTGCTTCCCGTGACGGGATGCGAGGCATGGTAGATGCTGAAATTCCCATATCAGGTGTTGAACGTGTCGAAGTAGTAAAGGGCCCAGCAGCACTTCTTTACGGCCAAGGAACTGCCGGTGGTGTCGTTAACTACAACACAAAAAAACCTTTAGATGTCGAACGTCACAAGATTGGGGTCACCACCGGTTCCTGGAACCAATTTAGGACAGAGATTGATTTCACCGGACCACTTACCAGTGGCGAAAACAGTGACTGGAAAGTTCTTTATCGGGTAGCTGGACACTATCTTGACCGAAATAGCTGGTTAGACCATGCAGGGCTGGAAGAGGAAGCCATTCACCCCAGTATTTCATTCATATACAACAACAACACACGTATAGATCTTCAGTACTCTTACCACCGTTACAACAACCTTGGTCACCCTGAAGCGGTGGCGGCTGCGCGGCAGGTTCCAATTACGGATCCTGTTTTTGCGGGCAGGATAGATATTGAAAGATTGCGTTCTGAACTACCTGAAGACGTGTTCAATGGTTTACGAGCGAGCCCCGGTTATTACGAAGAAATTAGCGATTCCTATAATCCGAACCCACCTGAGGCTCGGATCAATAGGGAGAGCAACACCTTCACACTGACGATCTCCCATCAGTTCAATGAATTTGTATCTCTGCGCACGATGGCGGGTTTCTACGGTCACCGAAACTTCAACTACCAAAGAATTGGTTCACAAGAGAATGCGGTTGGGCTCGTGAGTCAGCAAGGAGCATTGAGGTGGGTCGAAGATGAAAACTACAATATCCAGACTGACCTAAGTATTCGTGGGAATCTAGGAGATTGGGGGCGTCACCAAATTGTATTGGGACATCTCTATGTTGATACAATGAATAAATTCGAACTCTATCGAAACACTGGATTAACCTTTCCACTGGATCGAGATCCAATATTTCCTGATGACTATCAGATTGGTGATGCGTCAACGTTGATTGCTGGCGAAGCATTTCTCATCGATGGTCCG
>JAKSBQ010000116.1 GCA_022361075.1 Opitutales bacterium
CCGTGCGATGCTAAAACTAAGAGAGGTATTTTACGAAGAAAGGCCAGTGTCATGAGCAACGATTTCGATAAGACATTACTCTCACGACTGATCTCTGATGAACTGTCGGAGGATACTGCTGAAAGGGTTAAAAAACACCTGAAGAGCTGCGAAAAATCGAGGAACGAGCTGGCTCAACTACGCGAGCTATCCATCTCTATGCAATCTCAAGAGGAATTGACTCCTCCTCCGTCCATACGTGAAGCATTCAACAGGGATTTAGAAGGCGCCATCAAACAAAGCCTACCTTCCAATCGCGGGGAAAGAACTGATCTGCTTAGCAATCTAATCCAGATCTTTAGCGGTAATGGAGTGCTTCAGTTTGCCAGCGTGTGCGTGATCGCAGTTAGCGGCTTTTTGCTCGGAAACTTCTTTAATCCGGGGATTTTCTCTAATGACGAGAATTCAAAAGCCTTTGAAGAACTTAAAAGCCTTTTACTGATTAATTCGCTCTCCTATTCGAACCCAGGTCAGAGACTCGATGCACTGGTGGCGTTTGAAGAAACAGACATCCTTTCCACAGAACACAGGAATGTGTTACTCAGCATTTTCGCGGAAGATCCTAACGTGAACGTGCGTTTCACCGCTCTTCAGAAGCTTACTGATCATTCCGCGCAAGAAGAGATTCGCCAAGCGTTTCTGGACGTTCTTGAGAACGAGAATGAACCGCTCATTCAATTGTCCCTCATTAAAATACTCTCCGACGCCGGGGAAGAGCGAATCATACCCATTCTTCAACGCATTGTTCGGTCGGACTGGTGCGAAGACACGGTAAAAAGCTACGCGCTGGAGGCAAAGCAGTCTCTTGAAATTCGCGAGAGGAAAGCTGTAACCCAAAATTTAATCTAATCATACATCATGAAAAAAATCATCCACATCATCATGATCCTGGCGATCTCCGGATCATCGATCACAACAACAGCAAAAGAATTCGAGCATAACGTCGAAACGGATCCTGTTTCGACAACTCTCAAAATCCTCAAAATCGAAAGTTACATTGAAATTATAGGCACCGACGACAACACAGTTCACCTGCAAATGGAAGGAGCTAAACCCGTTCCCGCAAAAGCTGAAGGATTAAGGTCCCTGTTTAGTTCAGGCGATGACAACACCGGCCTGGGAGTGGAGCTTCAGGCATTTTCGGACGATGCAAGCGTGTTAGTGCTTCGCCAGGTTCGAAACAAAATCGGCAAGAAACTCACTATCCATCTCCCCAGAAGCACCTCAATCGATTTCAATGCTCACATGAACATGGGAGTCAAAATGCAGGGTTTGTCAGGCGAGGTAGCTGCAAAGACTCTCAATGGTGCCATCAAACTTGAGGATGTCTCAGGTCCATTACTCCTTCATACAGTCAATGGTCGCACCTATGTAAGCTTCACCGAGTTGAGCCAAAGCGCTCCTTCATCCATCACCACTGTAAACGGAGAGATCGAGGTATACTTCAATCCCACGGCAAAGGCCGATCTGGACCTTTCTGTTGTGAATGGCGAGATCTTTACCAATCTGGATCTTGAGATGAAAGAACCTAAAGACGGATTGGAGCCACTGATTGGTTCTCGCGACATCAAAGCCAAACTGAATGGGGGCGGAGTTCATATGGAGGTCTCGACCGTCAATGGAGAGATCTATCTCAAAAAAGCAGAACAACCAGGGCAATAATCATGAAACCCTCAATGATCTTACTGAGCAGCTTATTGTGTCTGACCATCTGTGCTCATGCAGCGAAATCAATCGATGAAAGGATCGAATTAAGAGAGGATCAAGAAGTTGTTCTCAAGTTGAAGTTCGCTGAGTCTATCAACGTGATTCCTGTAAATGAAAATATCCTTCATGTGAAAGGCGATATCGAAATCAATGATGGCGAAAATGACGATGCCTACTCGGTAGAAGTGGAGAATTCGCAATCGAGTGTAATCGTCCAGTCTCACCTTGAGCATGATGAAGAGCACTATCGAATCATCCAGACGTTTGATAAAGACGGGAATCTAAAATCTACCTCACGCAGTGTTGATGTTAAAGGTCATTACAACGTGGAGGTGCCCAGGAGCTGGAAACTCAGTGTCAAAACGATCAACGCCGACATCAATATCACCAACCAAGCCGCTCCGATGAAGATCGAAAGCATCAATGGCGAGATCGATTTCAGATTTGACCAAAATGACGATCTCGACCTGAAAGTTTCGACGATTAACGGAGACTGCTATACCGACACCGAATTCGACTGGATCGGAAAAAGGCCAAAATCGTATCAAGTCGGAAGGACTAAAGCACAAGTTCGGCTCAACAATGGAGGTTTGCCGATTGAGCTCAAAACCATCAATGGCTTCATGTATCTCCGACGCCACAATAATCATCACAGCATGTAGTTAGTCCCTCCTTAGCGAAGCCCGGTTTCTTCAGAAGCCGGGCTTTTTTGGCTATGGCGGTATGTCCCCGCTCCGCCCCTTATCCTGCTATGACCTCGTAAACGAACTACAACTGACCGAGTCGATCAGCCCAACCTCTCTTTCGTTGCAAACCACAACACGCGCTGTCAACATCCTCTCCAAACATGCTCAAATACCACCTCGTTCCCAATCCCCTCACCAAGAATCCGCAGCAATACCGTGCTCAAGTCACAGGACTGAAGTCTTACGACACTGATGCCATTCTGGAGCTCATGCTTCAGCGCGGTAGCAGTCTGACCAAAGGCGATGCAAAACTCGCCCTTCAAATCTACACCGAAACCATCACCTCCATCCTTGAAGATGGTGGAGCCGTGCGCACCGAGTTGTTCAACGCCGCCCCAAGTATCACGGGCAACTTCAGTGGCCCCGATGACGCCTTCGACGAAACCCGCCACCAGACTAATATCAACCTCCGTCCCGGCACCGCTCTCCAGGATACCGAACCCCATATCCAAACGGAGAAACGCGACTCCGTTGGAGTCGGCCCCATCATCAGTTCTGTAGATGACGTGTTGAGCAACACTACCAACAAGACCCTCACACCCGGAGGAGTTATCAAGATCCACGGCGGCCGCCTAAAGGTAAACACCAGCCGCCAGGACAACGGCATCTTTCTGATACACACATCCAGCGATGAAACTATCCACTGCACTACCCTCGCAAGGAACAGCCCTTCCCAAATCATCACACTCCTTCCGACTGACCTCCCGTCAGGAACCTACCGCCTCCAAGTCCGCAGCAGTTATTCCCACAGAACCGATACTCAACTCCTGCATACAGACGAGTTTAAGCACCGTCTGACAGTAAGGTAGGGTGGATCGTCCCCGATCCACCGCCATGCACTGAAACGGCTGAGCGAGGACGCACAGCCCTACCCAATGAGACAAAGAATCGCGAGACATGGTTCACGCACTCCGTGAACTATGCTTAATACATACCGTGAGCCATAGCTCACGCTACTCTATCCTTATAAGGAGATTTACAGACTACCAAATCAGTCCTCTTCCTGATCCAGTTCGTCCAGCGACGCTCTTACCTCTTTAGCATCAGGTGAACCGATGTATTCGTATAGCTTAATCGCCTCTTGCCAATAGGCTCTAGTCTTAGCAAGGAATTGCTCCTTTTCGTCTAAGTTCTCTTTTGCCCGCTTTTGGTAGAGCGAACCAAGATTCTCATAGTGGATGGCCATCCCCTCTTTGCGGCCCAGCTCCTTGTTTAAATCCAGCGATTTCCGGAACATCTCCTCGGCTTCATCTAATTCTCCGCGAGCCCGGTAAATCAGACCAAGGTTTCCATATGCTGCTGCCGTATTAGCAGTTCGGCTTGTTTCGCCGCTTAGTTCCAAGCATCGCTTCGCACTATCTTCGGCAAGAGCAAATTCTCCTACTCGCTCAAAGAATTCGTAACACAGGTAAAGGATTCTCAGATTTGTAGCTTCTGATGCTAGCTTAATGAATTTCTGACGAGCGCGCTCTACCATTCCTTCCAGTGCAAACTTTGCAGCGTCTTCGGCTATCTCTAGCTGAGCTTTCTCGAGTTCGAGTCTTAGTTTCTCTGTTTCGTCCTCAGCCTGTCTCGCTTTTTCTAAAGCAGCCTGTGTTTCCTTACGCTCTTTCTCGACTGCTTTTCTAGTTTCGATTGGAAGTAGGGTCGTTTCGTGTTCGGGAACAATCGAGGGATAGTCTCCCTTAGCATATCTGCGAAGGTGCTCATTTACTTCTCTGCCAAATTGAGCGCAGTCCTCAACCCATCGGTACATTGCCATCCGGCTTTCCTCTAATTCCAGCCGAAAGGCCAACACTTTCTTCAACTGATCTCCAGGATCGGCTTCCGACGCAGGATCCACTCTTTTGAAATAGACAATGATCTCAGGTTTTTGCTCCTCTTTCCTACGTGCTAATGCGCGATGAAACTCTTCCTCAGTATAAGAATCATAATCCGAGTCCGGTGCTTCTTGTCCCCAGCGTCGGTGCATCACCAAAACGAATACCTCACATTGGTCGATCTCCTGATTGATCATTGTCTGATTCCGACGTCCAACCTGTGGCAGTGTGTCTTCCCAACCAAGAGGCTCGAATTCAACATTGGCGCCATCACCACATAGTTTAGTTCATCAATAACTTCGTGAAACGTCTGGCGTTCTTCGGAGAGGTCTCCGGGTGAGGCGATGAATACAGGTATCTTGCGTTTAGGTTCAGAGGACATCCGCAATACTATGTTTGGGATTGCCCGCGAGCCTAAGAATGCTCCCAAAAAATCAACGTCCAAATGGAAGGTGTCTACTCCTGAAACGCCAAAACCGCCTCAGCTTGAAGTCTGATTCCTATCGCTAAAGCCTCGTCATTAAAGTTGTAAGTTGGCGTGTGGAGGTGAGGCCAATCAGCGGCTTCCGGGTCTTTCACACCCAATACCCAAAAACACGAAGGAACTTTTTCGGCATAAAATGCAAAATCCTCGGCTCCCATGGTGGGTTGTGCATCAACAAGTGCAGATTCACCCATCGTATCAGAGGCGACGGATTTCCAGAACGCGACGAGTGCTTCATCATTATTCAGAACCGGGTAAGCTTCCTTACGGATGACGACAGTTGCAGATGCTCCATAAGCGGCAGCAACGGTC
>JAKSBQ010000186.1 GCA_022361075.1 Opitutales bacterium
AAGATGAGCATAGCCTTTGTATTGGCTTGTTTTCTGTCAAAAAGCGTGAAAAGAAGCGCAATAGTTGGGATGAATACGCTGTTCCACTTTTTTTTGTCATGATCAATCATCTCAAAGATGATCTGTATGAATGCCAAAAGAAGTACCCGATTCATCTCAACCTCGCTGACACCGATCTTGTTTTAGTGCCCAATATTGCAGCTTTCAAAAGATATTTCGCAATTGAACGTCAGGCCTTTCCGGCCAATGTATCCCTAATGCATATGCTGAAGAGTATTACAGGTGTTAAAAAGAATAGGCTGCCAGACATTTTTGCCGCCTTTAAAAAGAAAATGGAGGAGGTCTACTATAGAAATCATGACAAATCTATTTAATGGCAGGTTTCTGATATCCTGATAGCTTCATCGTATTTGGATAGCTTTTCTGAAACATTGAAGCAAGAGATTGAGATGGTACCTTAATGCTACGCGGCATGTGACTAACTTGAAGGCAGGATGCGCATGTGATCCCTGTGGAGGATCTCGCCGTGAGGGTGGAGAGTGACGTGAATGGTGGTTTAACCGCGATCGAGGCGGAGAAGAGATTGCACCGTGACGGGCGTAATCGGCTGACGCCGCCTCGACAGACGCCGGAATGGGTGAAGTTCGTAAGGCACCTTACTGGCGGATTCTCTCTTCTCCTCTGGGCTGGATCGATACTCAGTTTCATTGCCTATGTCATTGACACCAGCTTGTTGGATAATCTCTACCTGGGTGTCGTCTTGGCCGTGGTGGTATTCCTTACCGGGATATTTAGTTACTATCAGGAGAACAAGTCGGATAGGATCATGGAGGGTTTTGCGAAGTTGGTGCCTGTGAAGGCGGCTGTCAGGAGGGATGGCCAGAATGTGCAGGTGGATGCTGAGGAGTTGGTGGTGGGTGATATTGTCCTCATGCGAGCTGGGGACAAGGTCCCAGCTGATGTGCGGATCCTTGAAGCCAGCAACTTCAAGGTGGACAACTCGTCGTTGACGGGCGAGTCGGAACCACAGTCTAGGATTCCCGGGATGACAGACGAGAACCCACTTGAAACAAAGAATCTGGCGTTTTACTCGACATTGGTGGTGGATGGCACGGCGACAGCCATCGTGTTGAACACAGGTGATCGTACAGTGATTGGGAGGATCAAACAACTGACAGAGGTGACGGGGAACGAACACACTCCATTACACCGTGAGATTGCCTCGTTCACTAAGCT
>JAKSBQ010000096.1 GCA_022361075.1 Opitutales bacterium
GGTCGTAGCAGGGCTTGTCGCCTATGAACTCTGTAAGTTTGAGCAACAACGCAGTGAAATCTATGTCTACGACTTGGCCGTTGCCGCCAACTATCGCCGCAATGGTATCGCCACGTCACTGCTTCAGACACTGAAAAACATCGCCGCACAGCGCGGCGCTTATGTTATTTTTATCCAGGCCGATTATGGCGATGAACCCGCTATCGCACTGTATACTAAGTTGGGCGCAAGGGAAGACGTATTGCATTTCGATATCGCTGTGGAAAAAACAACTGAAAACGCCAAGAGAAGTTAATGAATATATTCAGCGATATTCCGCATGTTCACAGCAGTTTTTTACAAAACTCAGTGCCAAAGCTGCAACAAGACCCCAGGATTCTCGGTGTTGCGGCCGGGGGATCTATGCTGTTGGGCACCATGGACGAATTTAGTGATCTCGACCTGATCGTGGTTGTCGCCCCTGAGTTTTATGCAGCCGTGCTACGGGAAAGAAAGAATATTGTCGGTAACATAGATACGCTGATCGAGGCATTTACCGGAGAGCATGTCGGCGAATCCAGGCTGTTAATTTGCCTGTACGGTCCACCCCTTCTGCATGTGGATTTTAAATTTATCTCGATCGCGGATATCAATGATAGAGTGGAAGATCCGTTGATTGTATGGGAGAGAGAGAATGCACTCAGCCGCGCGATGGACCCTGGCAAAGCTAAATTTCCGCATCCCGATCCACAGTGGATAGAAGAAAGATTTTGGACATGGGTGCATTACGGGGCGACCAAAATCGGTAGGGGGGAGTTGTTTGAAACCCTCGACTTTATCAGCTTTCTGAGAACCACGGTGATTGGCCCATTGATTCTGGAGGCCAATAACGCGAGACCCCAGGGTGTCAGAAAAATAGAAAACCATGCAACGCAGGAACAAATGGAGCGTTTACTCGGCACTGTCGCAACGTATACCAGGCAGAGCTGTATCCAAGCGCTGCGGGAGCTTATCACGTTATACAAAAGTTGCAGGCGAATAGAGGGAAATGCCATTGCTGAGCAATACGCGATAGACTA
>JAKSBQ010000030.1 GCA_022361075.1 Opitutales bacterium
TAAATCTTGTCCGGCCCGCTGCTGGGTCCGGCTTTTTCGATGGGAAAACAAGCGGCGGCCATAATGAGAAAATACTGCTTGGGAGTGCATTCCATAGCGGTTTGATTGACGATCACCCGGTAGTTTTCCTCCTCGAAGGAGAGCGTGTGGATGATTGGACTCGTCTCTTCTCGCGAAAGTTGTTCGAGCAGCTCGGGGGTGCCCTCTTTCTGCATCATGCTGTAGATGAAGGTGAAGTCGGTATTGATGCCGTAGTCGATTTTGCACATAGTCGGCTCTTTGAAGCTGGAGCGACTGACAGTTGAAACGTAGTTGGAGAGCAATCTCTCAATCTTCAGCAACGGCAGTTCCCAACCCGCATAAAGCGCCTTGCCCATGCCCATGCTTTTAAGGGTCTCGATGTCACCCATATTCAACTCATAGACGTAACAAAAACTAATCCCCTTGCCCGGAATACACTTGCGGTAGAGTTTTAACGATTCTGGCTGAATCGCGATACCTAGCGTTCGCAGTGGCGAGACCACAAACTCAAAACGATTGTCCTCCCTCGGGTCGTAAGGAACAACGGGCGAACCAAACCGTCCCGACTGCTCGGCCTGGTCATCGAAGCTCTCTTTGTAGGTCTTCTCGTCGGCAAGCAGATATTCCATGATGAACACGTCACCGGGGAACATATAGTGAGAGATGGTGTCGAGAAATACTTTCTGATCGAGGTTCGCGATAGTGTTTCCAAAGAGTAGAAAGAGACAGGGAACGTCTTCAGTCAGCTCCGAGCGAACGGTCGCGATCTCAGAAAGGGACTCTTCGAAGTCCAAAATAAAGCCACGCACGTCGAGTCGGTCGTCATCGATGCGTTTGAAAGCCTCGATCGACTTGGTCATCATCTCCTCTGAAATATCGAGTAACCAGATCCGGATGTTTTCAATCTCAGGAAAATTGTAGATGAGCCAGCGCACCATCTCAGACTCACGATTACCAAGACCCGCTCCTAGAATGAAGAAACCCAGACGCTGAGTCTTTCTCAGCTGGGCTCCCACCAGCTTTTCCACATTTTCTTTAAAAAACTGATTCAGTTCGCTACCCGAAAAGTTGATAGGGAAGCTGTTGTAGATCTTTTGGTGAATACCACTGCGGGTGAGTTCGGAGTAACGGAAGGCACCGATGTGATTGCTGTAAAGATATTTTTGAGGAAGGATGTCGCCCTTCTCCACCCAATTCAAAAGTGTAGGGAAAATGTATTCCTTGCGGCAGCGATCATCGATGAGACATTTGGTGATGGCCATATGGTAAAACTGGTGTCGGCCTGACTTTCAACATTTGGAAAACAGACAGGAGTAGTTTACGCAGAGCATCCATGAAGCACAAGTCTCGATAGATTTTCCACAACTTCACCATGATCATTCGAAATCATTTGTCCGCTTTCCGAATTTCGATCGAATTTCGAGCGTTTGAGATTTCGCGTGAGAGAGAAGAACTTAGCAGAATACCATGAAGTTGCTCTCCATTATCACCCTATCCCTCCTGATCCTCTCTCAAAGCTACGCCACTAAAAGAGTATCGATCAAGTCTGAAGCCTCACTCGAATTTCAATCAGAGCAAACGGAAGTGCAAACCTACCACCTGGTGCAAGGCTCCAAATTCACTGGCCGCATCAACGACAAAGGTTTGGAAAATTACGAATTTCTCAATATCGCAAAGACGCTCGTTCCCAGCCTTCAAAAAAGCGGTTTCGAACCCCTGCCAGTGAGTGAGCAGGGGGATCTCATGATCGTTGTTTATTGGGGGCGCACTGCCACCTTTGGCAACCCAAGCTCCCCGCTGGACATCAATGACCCCTGGCAATGGGGAAACCTCGACTACTACAGCTACCCCAAAGACCTCGAAGAAAGCTATGAACTTGTGGAAGATGGTGAAAAAGGAAAGACCTATCGTGGCCGACACCTTGTCGCTAACATCCTTGGCTTTTCGGAAATCCTAAACTCCACCAATGTCATGCCGTCGGATCAGTTAGAGCTGATCTACAAGCTTCGCCGCAGCCAGTATTTTGTCGCTCTACTCGCCTACGACTACCCGAAATACCTGAAATACAATGAAATGGATCTCAAGTGGGTGACCCGTCTCAGTATGAACGCTACTAACATCGCTTTTGAGGACGCCCTGCCGAACATGATCCTGACTGCATCCGGTCAGTTTGGAACGAATATGGATCCTCTCGACATCCAGACCAAACGCATCGACAACAACGCTGAAGTGATTTTCGGAGAGCTCGAATTTCTTGGAATGGAGGAAGACATTATTCTTCAGGACCCAA
>JAKSBQ010000010.1 GCA_022361075.1 Opitutales bacterium
CTTTTTAAGCATTCGCTTTTCCTCAAATGGGATATACCAGAAATTGGCAAACAGTAGGAAAATCAGCGGGCCAACCCACACGGAAATCACTCCGAAGCACCAAGCGAATCCTATTAGAACCAGCAAAAATCCCAGATACATCGGGTTGCGAGTGAATTTGAAGGGACCTTCGGTTACCAAAATGTCGGGGTTTTTGAAGGTGTTGATATTGGTATCGACTTTTTTGAAAAGAGATTTCCCGTTACTAGCGAATTTGAGTCCGAGGAAAATCAAGAGTAAACCGAGTAGATTAAAGGGAAAAGGGACGAGTTTTTGAAGCGGAAGCCAGGTCCATAGGCAGAGCATTCCAATTAGCAGTGACAAAAATAGGTATGGGGGCAGAAGCTTTTTCATAATAATCGAACAGTATTTGGACTGATGGTGAAACGATCCGATCAAATGTTCTTAAAAAACATTTCCATGCCAAGCCTGCAAATGCAGCTTAGTAGGACGATTCAGTTACGATACGTATGTAATCGTGCAATACGCCAACCTGCATGCGGAAGTAGAGGCGAGTGCGATCGGGGCTGAGGATGAGCTCGTCTCTGGCCAATGTCTTGCCCTCACCGACATCGAGGTCTTGGGATTCTAAACCACGATTATTAAACTCTGCGTAGTTAATTGTCGGATCTCCTAAGAGGTTGTCGCTTCCTTTGATCTTTGAATTGATTGCGATGACTCCGATTACGGGCATTGCGAATTCGATCTCTCCACTGATTTTTCGGATACCTGCTTCGTCGCTCACGGGATTAAAATAGAGCATGTAGCTGTCCACTTTTTGGTTAGCAGAGATAAAAATGTTAGGGTTTTTGTTATTTGGAAACACCGGATGCTCTTCATTCAGATCTGCCGAAAGCTTTTCGGTGATAAATTGTCCCCGTTTTTCAGGCAGTAAGAACAGGTTGTCGTCGCTTCGAAAAGTGGATAGGTTTTCATTTGCTCCTGGCAGGACGAATCGGACCTGATTGGAAGCATCATCGATACCCATGGTCAGAGGCCAGAGATCCTCAAATTCGGTGGTGTTATAGGGAATGTCGAGCAGAGCCTTGTCTGAGTCCAGGTCTCGGATCATGGAATTTCCCTCGGTGATGAGGTGAACCCCACTTTTTTCAGATTTTGAAGGTTTTGCTTCAACTTTGCCTTCAAATACGGATAGCAACGTGCCTTCGGAGGGATCGACGGAGACCCCAAAAACTGTGCCGAGGTCCGTGACTTTTAGATCCTTTGTGAGAATGGTAAACTCTGAGTATTTCTGATGCATTTTCGCCATCGCCCGGCCAGTTTCGAGAATCAATTGGGTGGGGCTCTCATAGCGAAAGTGTGCGGGGCCGCCGATCGAAATGGTCGCGCCCTTGTCGGTGCGAAATCTGACACTTCCTGCAGCTAGACGATACTCGCGGAGCTCTACAGGATCTCCCTCTCTAATCTTTTTCCCTTCCCAAATCGCAGTATCGGCGTGCTCAAGGGTGATTCCGGTAGGCAGATCCTTAACGTCGTTCTTTATCCACATTCCGACTAGTGAAACCACAAACAACGCTGCGATAGGCCAAAGCCATTTTGCGAGTCGAGGTTTCCGTTCAGTCGCATCAAATTTTACCGTTTTGCCTCCGATTGCATTGTTGCGGAAATACTCAGTAATCGCGGTTTCCTGGTATTGCAGATCGAGAAACCACTGCCGTTTTTGAGGATCAGAGGAGAGTTGTGCTTCAAATTCAGAACCTTCTTCTTGAGACATCGCAGCGTCTTTCCACCTCAGGTAATCGAGGATAAAAGCATCGTGGTTGTTTCCGGAGATGTTCACAGGACAGCCTTTTTTTGTTTCTCACTCACACAGAGATGCAATGCTTTGTGCAGACGGGACATGGCCTGATAAATTGAGTCGATCTTACGGTTGAGTTTTTGAGAAATTTGCTCACCGGACCAACCTTCAAAGTACTTTAGGCGAATCAATTCGCGGTTTCTAGGCGTGGACTCCGAGACGCAATCCATAAGTAGGCGAATAAGGTGTTTGCGCTCCTCTTGATGATCCGCAAGATCCTGTTCGAAGAGTTCGAGCACCTTAGCGCTCAGTCCCTGATATTTTCCATCTCTGGACCTGATGAGATCGATGGCTCGGTTTCTGGCGGCAACTCGAAACCAGTTTAGAAGGTGTTGAGTACTTTCAAACGACTCCTTTTTGCCGAGTGCTTTCACACAAGTTTCTTGGAAAACATCTTCGGCAAGATGGTGATTTTGAGTGACCATCGACAGATAGGCAGTCAAGCCCAGTCGGTGACTGAGAAAGACTTCCGCGATGCTCTCTGTCGTTAGTGCCATATTATTTAGTTTTAGTTCCTCTTGTTCTCTCGCAAACCAATTTTGCTCAGCCTGATTGTTTCATCTCATCGAGATAAGCCTGAAGTTTGTAGTCCAGTTCAGCGGCCTTTTGAATAATGGGATCACTACTGTTTTCAAGATCTTCCATTGTCTCAAGTCTGCCGAAGAGTAAATTGGTCCACTCAGATTGATCCTCACATTCATCGTAGAGTTCCCAAGAGGATGGGGCATTGATGGAGTAGCGGATCAGGCGATATCCATCTGCGACGATCGTGTGATTGTCCGCCATGTAGGTGGTGACGGCTACACCATCCCACTTTCCGCAATGTGGCGTTTCGAGTAGGGGTGAGATCGATTTGCGATTAGAAACCCATTCGGGTGTTGGCAGCCCTGCGAGTTCGCAAAGGGTCGTGTAAGTGGTGGAGAAGTCCACTGGTTGTGAGCACTGCTTGCCGGCAGGTGTTTTTCCAGGAACCACCCAGATGTAAGGTGCACGAGTGGATTCGTTCCAGAGGGTGCGTTTCGCGGCCAATTGTTTTTCTCCAAGGTGGTAGCCATGGTCGGACCAAAGGATGATGATGGTCTCCCGGTCGGAATTGGGACCGTTTTCAAACGCTTCTAAAATGCGCCCGACGTTGTAGTCGGTGTAAGAAGAACACGCCAGGTAGGCCCTGACTAGTTCGCGCATCTCTTGGTCGGTAGCTCCAAAAGTGTTGTTGTCGTTGCAACGGGTTAAAAGACAGAAGGCTTCTTCATCAAGATCCGCACGATCGTTATCGTTGATTTCAGGCAACAGCACCTCGTCCAGTGGATGCATGTCGAAGAACCTTTGCGGGACATAAAAAGGCAGATGTGGCTTGTAGAGACCCGCGATGACGAAAAAGGGTTTGTCGTGTTTGGTCACTAGGTCTTCAGCCAAGACTTCCTCCATGAGTTTGACGGTTGGCTCGTCTTCTACCGCGTTGTAACCCTCCACGGTTTCGGGTAAAATTCCCCAGCTCTGGCCCGCAGTTTCCCCGCTTTCAAGCAACATTTCTACTTTAGGTCTTGGTCCTTTGGACTGGAAGTAGTCGGTTGCATCTTCCGATTCCTCACCACCGATAATTTTACCTGCTCCGACTACGTAGTAGCCGTTTTGGCGAAAATATCGAAAAAGGCTTTGGTTTACCAGATGATCCTGGTCTTTGAATCGATCGCCGTTGTTGTAAATTTCGGACACGAAAGGCGGGTTACCCGAGAAAAACGCCCGGCGAGAAGGATGGCATTGAGGGGCCATGGTGTGGGCGTTTGTGAAGCTGACTCCAGCGTCGGCGATGCTGTCGATGTTGGGTGTTTGGAGTTGGGGATGACCGCCCATGTGGCTCACCCAATCGTTCAAATCATCGATGATGATCATGAGCACATTGGGGCGGGCGTCTTCGGTTCCCGTCTGCTGGGCGAGCAGCGGGTTTCCCAAGGCTAAACATGCCAAGGAAATTCGAATTAGTTTCGAGAAAGGCACTTTCATGTTAAAAATTTAGTTTTTGTTACCTGGGTAGTTTTTCCATTGGTGATCCCAAGCCTCCATTTCGGTTTCGTGGCCTTTGTCTCCACAATAAACCATCCATTCCTTGAGCTTTTTATCCAGGCGTTGGATGGTCGTTCGGTACTCGGGATCTTCGGCTAGATTGTTAAGCTCAAACGGATCGTTCTCGCGGTCATAAAGCTCGACGGGTGGCCGTGTGATGTAACCCAGAAACAGCTTATCTGCCTCGGGGTCGTGCCATCCCGCCTCTCTCCAGCTGTTGAAGAAACCATCACCGTAACGGGTCAGGTGGTTTTCAAACAGCATGTAGGGGTGAAGATTGATGATGTAAGTGTATCGCTCGTCGCGTACGCATCTTACTGCGAAGTGATCACCTCCCCAAGGTTCTCCTCGAGTGGTTTGCATGGAGTAGGTGTGATCGCGGAAAGTATCTTTTTCACCCTTGAGCAGCGGAAGCATGCTTTCTCCGTCCAGGTGTTCGCGCACTTTGCCACCTGCGAGATCGATCATGGTGGGGAGGACGTCTGTGTATTCGACGATGGCGTGACACTTCGAACCAGCCTGAATCTTTTCAGGCCATCTCACCACAAATGCGGTGTGAACCCCGGCTTCGTAGCATGTCCACTTCGCGTAGGGGAAACTCGCTCCCTGTTCGCTGGTGTACATGAAGACGGTGTCGTCCAGGCAACCGTTTTCTTCGAGCACACGCATGGTCTCGCCGACCTCCCAATCGGAGTAGGTTACTTCGCCCAGGTATTTGGAAAAGAACTCTCTGGTCTCCGGGGTATCGATCCAATTATCAGGCAGGATGAGATCCTCTGGTTTGTAAGGAGAGGGATCCCCCTTTGACCACTCGTAGTGTGGCTCGGTGGTGCCTACGATGAAAAGGAAAGGTTTCTCTTCACGGTTTTTAAGAAACTCATCCATCACCCCGAAATCCAGCTCTTTTTCTTTGCCGATGAACTCAAAGGGAAAGGCTTCGAGTGGTTTGAAATGACGTTTGCCCATGTAGACGACTTGGTAGCCCTCTTCTTTGAGGTAGTGAGCTGCTGACTTTACCCCGGGCTTCACGAAACCAGATTGTGGGTAAGCACCGTTTTTTACCGGGTAGAGGCCCGTGAGAAGGTGATGGCGTGTCGGACCACACACTGCCACGGTTTGATACGCTTGGGTGAATTGCATACCTTCCTTGGCGAGGCGATCAATGTTGGGTGTGCTCGCTTGCCCGCCATAGCAGCCGATGTCCCAGTAAGTGAGATCATCAGCGATGAACAGGACAATGTTGGGGCGATCGCCTGCTTGGGAAACAAGACTCCCGAGCAAAATAAGGGGTAACAGGAGTAGCTTTTTCATGGATTAGTTTTTGTGGGGGTTGGGGGAAGGTTCCGTGGATTTCCCCTTTTTGAGGAGGGAATAGGTCATGGGCTCAACTCCGTTCACTACTGCCCATTCCCACCATTTGTCTTGTAAAGGTTTTAAGATTTGAGGGAGCTCGGTGCTGAGGTCATGGATCTCATTGCGATCCTCTGCGAGGTTGTAGAGATACCATTCATCGTCGACCTGTCGGAAGACAGCCTTCCAGTCACCTGTCCGGACGGCTCCTTCATGGACGTGCTCCCAAAACAGCCATTCATGAGGGCGGCGAGCCCCTGTTTGAAAGATCGGAATCAGCGATTTCCCCTGGTATTGATGAATCCAGTTTCCCTTATACACTTCTGGATAGTCCGCGCCGCTCAGGTCGACAACCGTTGCCATGATGTCGATGATATGAGCAGGTGCTTCAACTATCTTACCAGGGTCCATCGCGATTCCTTGTGGAAAGTGTGCAATCAGAGGGGTGGCGACTCCTCCTTCGTGGCTTTGAGTCTTGAACTCACGGAAAGGGGTGTTGGACGCGTTTGCCCAGCCTTGTCCGTATGTGAAGGCTCCCATTTTGTCATAATCCCAATGATTGATTCCGGCTACAGGGTGACCACCCAAATGTGCTCGACCATTTGGCACTCGGTCGTTCCATGGCTCGGGGCATCCGCCGTTGTCTGAGAGGAAAAGAATGAGCGTATTGTCCAGTTGGCCGGCTTCCTCGAGCTGTGCGACCAGTTTCCCTATGTTAGTGTCTACTCGATGGATCATTCCGGCATAACAAGCCATGCGAAAGTCGAGATCGTCTTTGTCCTCATCACTTAAAGTATCCCAAGCCGGTACGTCAGGATCTCTCGGAGAAAGTCCCCATTTTTCTTTAACGATGCCCATTTCCAGTTGGCGTTGCCAGCGTTCTTCACGAAGTTTATCCCACCCCTTCAGATACTTCCCGCGGAATTTGTCGAATTCCTCTTTCGGAACATGCAGCGGCCAGTGAGGTGCGGTGTAAGCGAGGTAGAGGAAAAACGGTTTTTCCGGATCGCCCTCGCTAATGAATTGCATCGCATACTCGGTGAAAGCATCAGTGGTGTAGTAATCTCCGCTCTGTGGGCCTTGTGGCTCGTTATCTAGCATGAGCTTTTTGCTCTCTTGTGGACGAAAAAAGTTACTGGAACCCTCCAGAATGCCATAGTAGCGATCAAATCCACGCTGTTTCGGCCACATAAATTTCTCCTTCAGCCCCACGTGCCATTTTCCTGTCATGTAGGTTTGATAGCCTGCGGTTCGGAGAACTTCTGC
>JAKSBQ010000093.1 GCA_022361075.1 Opitutales bacterium
CAAAACTAAAAAATCTATCGATTGAGGACGCGATAAGCATTCGTAAGGAGTGTTTTCAGCTTCAAATCAAGTGTGCCTGTTAGTATGTGCGATTCCAGCGAGACAAACTGTTGTTCGGATAATGCGGTTAGACAAAAAACTTGCGAAATTCCTTTCGTTTGCCAATTCATCCGCGACGAAGCACCTAAAATGGTGAAAGGTTATTTCAGCAAGAGAGTCAATCACGCGGACGCGGATGACCTTTCGCAAGAAACGGTCGTAAAAGCCTGGTTGAATTGCGAGTCACTGAAAGATCCAGTTAAAGTAAGCTCCTGGGTTTGGGGAATTGCAAGGCGGCAACTCATCGATCACTACCGTCGCGAGAGAAGAGTCCAGAAAGTGGAACTCGACGACTGTTACGAGGCGGAAGATCATTCTCCCCTGGCAAAAGAAGCTGATCAATTTCGTGCGGAGTTTCTCAATTTCATTAAGTCCTCTGATACGAAACTCTCCGAAGAGCAAAGAAAGATCGTTGAGCGACTCATCATAGGCGAGCGGCAAGTGGAAGTCGCAGAACTCACCAAAATTCCGGTCTCAACCGTTAGGACACACACTCAGCGTGCAAAGGTGAGCCTTAGGGAAACCGCCGAACAACATTGCGAGCTGAAACGAGATGCCTTTGATCGGGTGGTAGATTGTGAGTCGATCTGCCGGTAAAAACAATCCGCCTGCTGATTCGGATGAACAGTAGTGTAGCCAATTTTACCCATACAGGTTTACCCAGCAAAAGACTCGTAGCCGAACGGGTAACCGTTTGGAAAAATCTTCACCGACTCTGCTACTATACTTTTCAAAAAAGTTTGAGTTTTTGAGACGTTTCTCGAAATCGCTGCGTCTTCCCCTGTGAAAACTCAATTTCATTTATGAGCGACACAACATACATACTCGATAACGACGCGACTCGAAACAAAGTAAGAGAGCGTTACGGAAAAATCGCCCGCGAACGCGGCTCATGCTGCGCACCCCAAGGTGAGAACAACAGCTCTTGCTGTGGTACCGAAGCAGACGCAAAAGCGAACAAACTTGGCTATACAGTTGAGGATGTAGCAGCTTCTCCAGACAGCGCTGCGATCACTCTGGGTTGTGGAAACCCCACAGCGATGGCCCAACTTAAAAAAGGTGAAACCGTGGTCGACCTCGGAAGCGGAGCAGGCTTTGACTGTTTCATCGCTGCAAAGCAGGTTGGTGAAGAAGGAAAAGTGATCGGGGTAGATATGACTCCTGACATGATCTCTACCGCTCGTAAAAACGCGGTGGCCGGAGGCTTCTCGCAAGTGGAGTTTCGTCTTGGTGAGATCGAAGCCCTGCCAGTGGGTGACAATCAAGTGGATGTCATCATGTCCAACTGCGTGATTAACCTTTCGCCAGACAAACCCGCCGTCTTCCGAGAGTCTTACCGTATCCTGAAGTCGGGCGGCAGGCTCTCAATCGCTGACGTTGTGGCAACGGCAGAAATGCCAGCCGAGGTAAAAGAGGACTTTGCCAACTTCACAAGCTGCATCGCTGGAGCTGCAATGGTCGAAGACGTTGAGCACATGCTGAAAGACGCAGGCTTCGCTGAAGTCAAAATTACGACTAACGAGGATACTCGTGAAATGATTAACAAGTGGTCTAGTATCGGTAAACCAGGTGACTACGTGGTATCCGCGATCATCGAAGCAGTAAAATAATTCCTTTTTTCAGAGGGCAGTGGATCTGCCCTCTCTTCGTCTCCAGGCCTCATTGTTAGGGTTTCATTAAGGCAGAATAAAGCCAACATACGAAGTTCGGTTCCTCGTTTGTGAACTCTATGTTACGCTATGATTTCCAATGATTATTTTTCGAATCCCTTAATCTCAGGTTAACAAAACTCACCTATCGTCCGCGCCCCGTAGTACCTAACTACTGAAGTTAAATTGAAAACTACTATCATGGACGTTAATTCAATCTCATACAAAAAACTTGGTGGGTTCCTACTCACCTTGTTGGCAACTGCTGTTGCCGCGTGGGCACAAACCGGTTCTATCACGGGTCGTGTTCTCAACGTTAATACTGGACGTTACCTGCAATCAGCAGAGGTTCGTATTGCGGAAATCGGTCGTGTCACTAGCACCAACATCACTGGTGACTTCGTGTTCCGCGGAATTCCTGCGGGCACCTACACAGTATCAGCAAACTACATCGGTGTAGGTTACGCAGAAGAAACTGTTGAAGTTAGTGCAAATGAAGTCGCAACTGTTGCGATTCTCATCAAGGAAGAAAAGATTATCGACCTTGATACTTACGTGACCAGCGGTCTTCAAACGGGTTCTCAACGTGCGCTCAATCAGCAACGTGCGGCATCCGGCGTGAAAATGGTTATTTCACAAGAGTCATTCGGCCAAATGAACGATGGTAACATCGGTCTTGCTCTTGAGAAGATGCCTGGTCTTTCAGTTGACGGCGACGCTTTCTCTGAGATTCCACGCTACGTGAACATTCGTGGTATTGATGCTCAGTACAACAATGTTCAGCTTGACGGAAACCGTATGCCTTCCTCCGGAACTGGTTCTCCTGGAAGAATCGGTGACGGTGGTGCCTATGGCGACACTGCAAATGGTTTCGCACTCGACGATGCCCCAGCAGATGCAATATCCAACGTTGAGGTTATCAAAGCTCCACTTCCTGAGCACGATGGTGACTCTCTTGGGGGTATCGTGAACTTGGTAACTCGTTCCGCTTTCGAACGTAACAGCCGCTTCACTGCTTACAACGCAGGTTTTACATATTCTGGCTTGAGAGGCTCTTATTCACCCACATTCTCACTTTCACACACCGACATCTTTGGTGATGAAGGTCAGTTTGGTATCAGTGCTTCCGTTTCTTACTACAAAAGAGATGAAGGCTTTGACAATACAGACTACGACTGGAATCCACTGCACTGGACTACCAATGTAAATGACAACGATATCATTCTGAATGACTATCTCGCCGATCAACTTGAGGCTGGAAGACGTGAGGCAGGTTTCCCAGAAGGAGTTTACATGTATCACGAAGACGAAGAATACAACAATTTCGGAATCGAGAGTGATCGTTATTCAGCATCTTTCAACTTCGACTGGCGTGTTAGTGAAACAACTGAGCTTTACCTCAAAACTGCAATCACAAGGGAAGAGCGCACCTACGACGATATTCGCCACCACTTGATCATGGACAATGATCATGGCGGTAGCGCAGATCCTTTGGAGCAATATGTTTCTCTTTATCGTGCAGATGATTCACGATACTACGCGGGTAATTACTTTGACTTCGTTGATTTCGCTGAAGCAAATGGTGTTGAAGATCAGGAATTTGAGCCTGGTGTTGTCTACACATTTGGTGGTGAGTCAATGGTATTTGATCCAGGTCATCTACAACGACTCGGACGTGATCCCGACCACATCTCTACACTCAACACAATTGAAGGCTTCACGACCACCACTACATGGCATCCGGACGGAACTGGCCGCGGTAGATCAGCTTACGAAGGTGAGTGGCAAGACCAAACGCTTGATTTCTATAACATCAACTTGGGTGGTAAAACTGAGCTTAGCTTCGGAACTATTGATTATGATGTGTTCTTCGCGAAAAACAAAAAAGAAGTTCTCGAAAGTGACACAGAATTCCGTCGCCAGGGTTTCCAATGGACTTACAACCGTGTCGATCCATTCAGAATCATTTGGACAAACCTTGACCCATATGATCGTTTCGCAATTCCGAATCAAAGTGATCCAGACCATTTCGATCTCGGTTTCTTCGAGTTGAATGATCGGAGTACGGAAGAAGAATACATCGGATTTGAAACAAACCTTACCGTTGAATTCCCTGATTCACTCGAATTCTCAGGTCGTTTCAAAACTGGTATCAAGGTTCAGATGGAAGAACGTTCTTACGACTGGGATGAGCGTCAATTCCGAAACGGTGGTGCTTTCCCATTTGCGGACTTTCTTCGCGACAATCCATACGATCCAATCGTAGGCAACGATGCATTCCGCATTCCTTACACACCTGATGTCAAAAGAATGCGTGAAAACGCGACAAACGAAGATTACTTCTCTTTCCGCGATCCACAGTCTCTTGAAGATACATTCGAGCAAGACTATGATGCCAGTCGCGACACTTATGCAGGTTACTTACAGGCAACTGTCGAGTTTGGTGGATTAGAAATCGTTGCAGGGGCACGTATCGAACACATCGAGTTCGAATCCACTCAGTTTGTTCGTCCTGAAGGCGATTTCGAATACATCACTCAAATGGGTCGCGCAAACAACGCAAACTTTGACGGTGAGGACGATATCGAATGGTTGAATGAAGCTACAGGAACAACTCAGAAGCTTTCAAAGGATACTTCAAACAGTGAAAGCACTGAAATTCTTCCTTCGGTTCACTTCAAGTATGAGATCACCGAAAACATGTTGGCTCGAGCTTCCTGGGGTAAAACTTATGGTCGCGCAAACTTCTCAGACTTGGTGGGAATCACCGACATTGATGACACGGATGATCCGATTTCAATCAGCCGAGGAAATCCTAATCTTCCAAATCTTCACTCAGAAAACTTCGACTTAACGTTGGAATACTACACTGATTTCGGGGGTTACTTCTCTTTGGGCTTGTTCCACAAGGAAGTTGAAAACTTCTCATTCAGTGCTACTCAATCAGGAACTGCAGCAGAGCTTGGTGTTACAGATCTTGTTGGAGATCCAAATGCGGATGTTGAAATCTCTTCTGCGGAAGCAGCCCTTGGAGCAATCAATAAAGGGTTTGAGTTCGTAGCTGCACAAGAGATTCTCTTTATCCCTGAAGAGTTCGGTAAGTTCACCGCAAACTTCAATGCCACTTACACCGATACGGATGCAAAGTATCCTGGTAGAACTGATAAGCTTCCGACCCGTGGTGCTTCTGAAGAGCTTTACTACGCTTCTCTTGATTGGGAAAAGGGTGACTTGAGTGCTGGAGTATCATTCAACTACCGCTCTGCCTACATTGAAGGTCTTGCGTTCGTCGACCAACAGGGAACCGAAGAAGGTGCTTTCGCGTTCACTGAAGATGACGTATTCGACGATTACCAATGGGTGAGCGCTAAGCTTGAATATCGCATCAGTGATCGCATCAGAATCTATGTTAACGGAACAAACCTCTTCAATGACTGGAGAAAGTCACTCCAAGGACGTTTCGGTGGTATCAAAACTACTGCTGACGACGTTTACTGGAATGAACGCCGAATCAACTTCGGTATCAAAGGTAGCTTCTAATTATTACTTTTCATAGTTAGAATCGACTCCTCAGGAGTCACAAAGACGGGCATGGGACAGGTTTCCATGCTCGTTTTTTCAATCACCTTTTCCTCTATGAAATGAAAATCGCCACTTTTAATACCTGGAAGAACGACGGAAATTATCCAGAAAGACTTAAGTCCATGGCCGCCCTCCTGAAGCAAGGAGACTACGATGTCGTATTGTTACAAGAGGTACTCGGGGCAGACGAAATCGATATCCACACTGGAAAATACCTCGCTAAAGAATGTGGTTTTCAAATTCTCGAAGCTCCGAGTCGCAGAAAAGAGAGACTAGTTGGCGATCACCGAATCATTTGCAACGCTGGGCTCACAACCCTCACCAAACTAAAACCAGGAAACATGATTATTCATGAACTTCCATCGAGCCCGACTGGTGGAGAGAGAATCGTGCAATTTGCGAATTTGGACTTTGAAGGAACGTCGTTCGTCATCGGCAACATTCATCTCTCTCACGTTCGTTTTGAATCTGAAATAAAAAAACAACAGTGGCAGGAAGCCGTCACAAAGTCCTTTGAACAATGGCCGAATCTACCTCTCCTAATCGGTGGAGACATGAATACCGACCTCGATGCAGAGGATCAGATCAAACTTTTCGAGGTGGAAGGACTTCAAATCATCGACACTTTCAAAGCAGCCACTGATTCAGGGTGGCGATCGACGCACCCTGTCCCAGACCGAAGCGATAGACCAGGTCGCCGCATCGACACAATCTTTTCGGTCACCAAGAACGATCAAAAACAATCTTTTAAATTCCTCAAATCACAAATTCTTGGAAAAGAAATTCCTCCAAACTGCAACGCCTACCCGAGCGATCATGCGCTCGTGGAAATTCAACTACAATTAGATTCTTGAACCATATACAACCGAAATTCATCTGCTTTCAAAGCCTCCCTGCATATGGTTCGGTGGGGCTGAAAGCCTACGCAGAAGAGCTTCACCAGCATTGGATACCTGTTCCATCAGTGCTTCTCAACGGACCTGGCAATATGCCCGGTTGCGAGCGTTTTCCTTTCGACTCGGTTTCGATGCTCGAATCCACAGTAG
>JAKSBQ010000022.1 GCA_022361075.1 Opitutales bacterium
GCTGGATTTTCAGGATACCTAAGCCTCGGGATGCTTATCCCATTGCTGAATCTCATTCTATTGTTCTACTTAGCATTTGCGACTTGGCCCTCACAAAAAGAATAAAGCGCTTCGCTGAAGTTAAAGAATAGAAAATAAACATCAGCACGCTAAAAAAACCACTCCACAGCTGAAAGAATGTCAGAAAATTAGTCCTCGAAGATTTTGAACCTCCACGAACAATACAATCAAATTACAACAAGGCGGTTGGTGAAACTCGGCTAACGCCTCGTCTCACCACCTTGACGTTGGAAAACAAAAATATGATTCGTGAAATAAAAGAATCTGAATTGGATGATCTTCTGGATCTGTATAAAGATTTACATGATTCCGATGATCCTCAGCCCAACGAAAAAAGAATAAAAGAAGTATGGGCACAAATCTGTGGAGACGAACGGATCAAATACTTCGTAAAAGAAAAAAATAAAAAGTTAGTTTCCTGTTGTCATCTCGTCATCGTTCCAAACCTCACTCGGGGAAATCGACCATATGGAATCATAGAAAATGTGGTCACCAAATCTGAATTGCAGAATCAAGGATTAGGAAAAGAAATTTTAAAGTATGCCCTTGATCACGCATGGTCAGAGGGTTGTTACAAAGTCATGCTTTTGACGGGTAGAAAAGACGAAAAAGTATACAGATTTTATGAAAGTGTTGGGTTTGACCGACACGCCAAACAAGCATTCATAATCAAGAATTCCAACAAGGCGTGTGAAGGAATTTCGAGAAGCTCCGCTTCACGAAATCCCTCCACTTGACGTTGTAAAAACACAAATTAATAACATGAACTTAGCATTAATAAGCAGCATTGGACCGAGTGAACTACTCATTATTATTTTTGGATTCGTCCTTATAGTTTTACCATTCTGGATGATTTTCAAAAAAGCTGGATTTTCAGGATACCTAAGCCTCGGGATGCTTATCCCATTGCTGAATATCATTCTATTGTTTTACTTAGCATTTGCGACTTGGCCCTCACAAAAAGAATAAGCCGCTTCACTGAAGTTAAAGAATAGAAAATAAGCCATCAGCATGCTAAAAAAATGCCACTCCGCTGCTGAAAAATAACCCTCGAAGATTTTGAACCTCCACGAACAATACGATCAAGTTACAACAAGGCAGTTCGTGTGAATTTCGAGTAGCTCCGCTTCTCGAAATCCACCACTTTGACGTTAGCTAACAAAGACACTCAACTATGAAAAGAAATCTCATTATATCGATAATATCAACTATCGCACTCTCTTTGAATCTCCTTGCCGGAAGTGGAAGTGCTACAGCTCCATGGTGGTTAAAGATTCAAGATTCTCATTATACTTATATAGCATTAACAAATATTAGTGATGCAGACGTTTATGTTTACATGACACTGAAAGATAAAGATGGAATCATTTACAATGAAGCCTCTGAAACAGGAACTAATTTAAGTATAGAGTATAACTTCATTGGAGATCCGCTTTCCAACGATGGAGCACTTTTGGAAAGCGGAAAAATGGGACTGTTAAGAATTAAAGAAGTGGGACCAAGTAAGAGTGGATACTGTAAAATCGAATGGAATTCCACGGGGAACAATATTCGATCTCTTATAGGAGTCGTGAACCAAGTCGTTAAAGATCAGAATGTTGAACGTTCGAGCAACTACATGTTAATTAACAACGGCCTACCTTTCTAAAAACTGATGCTAACAAGGCAGGTGAGAGAATTTCGAGCAGCTCCGCAGCTCGAAATCCCTCCCTTTGACGTTAGGCAAAGAAGATGAAAAGATTCCTCATAATCCTCAGCTTATTTATTTCAATAAACGCGCATGCTAAAGTTCATGATGAGCAGTTGAGATTTAAAGAAATAATTTCCGACGCAGATGAAGTGAGAATCAGAACTGGTGGAGAATGTCACAGAGATAAAATTAATGAAGTATATCTCTTGGAATCGAAATCGGGAAGAGACATCTTTACGGTTGCAGGAACATTTCAGTTCAAAATTGTTCCTATAGATTTGAGTAAATTAGATGTCAGTTGTTTGTGCTGCGGAACTCACACGGTTGAATTCTACTCAAAAAAAGAAAAAATAATCTCTTTTAGTATTCATCACGATAGCCATATTCGCTGCAAATCACTAAATTCAGGACGGGACATCCACTTAACCCAAGAGTCTATAAATGCCTGGAAAAATTTGTGTGAAACAATTACAAAAGAATTCTAACAAAGCGGCTGTAGAAACTCGGCTAACGCGTCGTCTCACCACCTTGACGTTATCAAGAAAATGTTTCTCCTAATCTCAGCGTCCGCAACAATTCTCCTGACAGCAGGAATTCTGCTGGTTTTGGTGACCGATCCTTCACGATTGGGGTCATCGGAAGGAATTAAAATAATCTTAGGATGGAGTCTTATGTTGTTCGTTTTCGGCGGAAATACATTCCTCGAAATCAGAAAACTGAAAAGAAAGAAAAATGAAGAATATGTTTTGAACAGCGAATGGTTGAAGTTTCTGTTGATTCCTAAGATGCCAATAGTTCAAGCCCTCAAAACAGTGAAAGAAAGATACGAGATTTCGAGTCCACCAAGCACTGGTTACAAATTTCCATACGGAAAAGTTATCGTCCACGATTATTATAGTAAAGAAACTGAGCTACGGATCATCGAAAAATCGGAAACTTTAGTTAATTTTGAATTAAATACTAGGTGATAACAAGGCGTGTGAGAGGAACTCCGTGAAGCTCCGCTTTACTCCGTTCCATCCCTTGACGTTCGCAAGAAAATGAATCTGAGATTTCAACCAACTACTGTAGAAGATTTTGGCGTTCTAGTTGACCTGAGAATTGATGCGATGAGAGAAAGTCTCGAAGCTATTGGTCGATTCGATCGCAGTCGCAGCATTGAAAGGTTCAGATCGTCATTTGCGCCAGAAAAAACAAAAAAAATTATAAAAGATGGAAATCTAGCAGGTTTTATAGCCTTCAGTGAGTATGATGACCATTTGTATTTAGATCATCTATATATTGATCCTAAATTTCAGTCATTAGGAATAGGATCTATAGTTCTCAAGTCACTTATCGAGCATTCAGAAAAAGAAGAAAAGCCTGTAAGATTGGGGGCACTAAGGTCAAGTAAGTCGAATGACTTCTACAAGAGACATGGATTTAGCATCACAAAAGAAGACGAGTTTGATATTTATTACGAAAGAAAAAATTAAGCGAACAAGACAGTGGTGTGGAATTACTTCCAGCTCCGCTGTTCCTAATCCCACACTTTGACGTTAGTTAAAGAAATGAATTTCCAACCTATCCTCAACGAATTCTCGAAGAACTTCGTAAAAAAAGAATTTAAAGAAAGATTCGTTCACGAAGCATTGAAGAAACCTGAAAGATTGACCTCTCGCCTGAGTCACAAAATTGGAGAAATTATTCCAGAAAAGTATAAAAATAAAGAGATAGAATTTTCGGAAGAAGATACCTGTTTGTTGATCATGAATGATCTCGAAGAATTAGCGTGGAAAGAGATAAAAGTGCATGTAAACGACGGAGCGGGAAAATTGGTTATTGGAAAAGATGGAAAGAGTTTCTACGCTGAAACCGAAACAGAGTTTGGATCACCCTCGACCTCATATGCCGGAAAAATGTAAAATCTCTAACAAGGCAGTTCGTGTGAATTTCGAGCAGCTCCGCAGCCCGAAATCCACGACTTTGACCTTGTAGAAATAAACATTGAATAAACCACTGAAGACACAGAAAGCACGGAAGATTTCCTTTTATTCTCCATCAAATAGTATCCCAAATTCCGTATAATCCGTGACATCCGTGGTTAAAAAAGCCATCCATCCAGATAAATAGACACTTCATCGAAAACAAAAAGTTTTGAAAAGTTGTCCCCGAAAATCTAGAAAATCCACGAATAGGAATCCTCTTACAACTAGAAGCTTGCTTAAATTCCGAGTCGTTCCTCCTCTCTATCAACCAACTCCACGTTAGTAGGATAATGAATGATCTCGTGTGTCAGACAAACGAACCCGAGTGTGTAGGTCATCCTAACATTAGTTTGAATAACGCACTAACATTCGTGTGGGTGGCGCACAAACGTTAGTGTGACAGCCACACAAGGTTAAAGAAAGTAAGCAAAAAAATACAAGAAGCCTCTCAGACGCTCAAAGTAGCCACTCCTCTGTTAAAAAGAATTGATCCAGCACCACGCTAAAAGCTTATTGAATCTGCTCCACGAATTTCATGAACCTCATCCCCAATTTAAAAAAAAGCACTAACAAGGCGGGTATTGAAACTCCGTGAGGCTCCACTTTGCTTCGTTCACCACCTTGATGTTGTATAAATAAATATTGAATGAACCACTAAAGACACAGAAAGCACGGAAGACTTCCTTCTATTCTCCCTCAAATAGTATCCCAAATTCCGTGTAATCCGTGACATCCGTGGTTAAAAA
>JAKSBQ010000090.1 GCA_022361075.1 Opitutales bacterium
CGTAGTAGAAGTTCAATGGCTCGCCGAGGCGTAGTTTGGAGGTTTTTGTTGATGATGAGGATTATTGTCCGGCTTCGTTTGAAAACTTCGCCGTGACATTCTTCGTTTTACGCTTCGCTCCAAACGAAGAATGGTGGGCGACACAGGATTCGAACCTGTGACCCCCTCGGTGTAAACGAGGTGCTCTAACCAACTGAGCTAGTCGCCCTTCCTTAAGCAGGAAAGAGGCAGATAGTGAGCGTAGGTGTGTGAAAAATCAAGAGTTTTTAGAAAATATTTTCACTGCTCGTTTGAGAGGGGGACCCTAAGAGGAAACGATTTGGTTGAGTATTTTGGTAAGGGTCGTTTAAATGCGTTTTCATGAAGTTTTGGGTTCCATTGATCCTGATCGTAACACAGTGGGTGGCAGCCGACAGCATCTTTACGTATCATGAAGATTTCCGGGATTTGCCTGTTCACAGTGCCAGTCTCATTGAGATGAAGGATCAATTGGCCAAGAATAGCAGCTTTCTTTCAGAGGGTGTCGAGGTCTATGCGGCGCTGGACATTCGGAATTCGGTGGAGCTACTCGACTCGAGCATCCGCATGCTGCTTCACCATCATGCGACTTCCGTAGATAGCTTCGTGCGGGCGAAATACTTCGAAGAGAAGCACTTGGTGCTTTCGATCAATTTGTTGCTGGAGCATTGTGGGAAAACCAGGGAGAAGTGTCGAAAATACATGAACCTGATTCGCCGTCCGTCGTTGTTCCAGGTGATTTTGAATCTGGATGAAACCGCTGGTGCGATCGAAGCAAAATTGGGAAAATATCGAAAGAGCGAATCCGATGAGTCGGATAGCGAAGATTCGCCCTAAAAGATGGGCTTTGACGAGTGATTCGAAACTTATTCCAAGAGGTTTGCTTTGATAGGATTTAACGAAAACGGGCTGACGGGGCTTTCCATTCAGGAGCGAATCGATTCGGTGGATCGTATTTTCAGGACTGACGGCTTTTTGCAGTCCCAACTGTCCTTTGAGCATCGGCCCGAGCAATATCAAATGGCGATTCGGGTAGGTCAGTCCCTGTTGAGTAACGAGAGCTTGCTCTTTGAAGCAGGAACAGGTGTCGGCAAGAGTTTGGCCTATTTGCTGCCGGGCATCATGAAGGCAGTCGATGACGAGCGAAAGTTGATCGTGTCGTCTCACACGATTTCGTTGCAGGAGCAACTTTTGCACAAAGACCTTGAGACCTGTCGAAAGCTATTTGGCCAGGTGGAGGAGCTTAAAAAGTATCGGGACTTTAAAGCGTGTCTCTTGATCGGAAAAGGTAATTACTTATGCACTCATCGCTTGAGTCGTGCGTTGCGAGACAAACAAAGTCTTTTTGAAGATTCCGCGACCAAGGAACTTGAGCGAATTCTGAGGTGGTCTCGAGAAACGAAGACAGGAATCGTTCAAGAGCTTTATCCGCAGCCTTCCGCAGAAGTTTGGGAAATGGTGAATGCAGACTCCGCGCAATGCAATAAGCGGAATTGTTCGGGAAGTTCTTGTTTCTATCAGAAAGCGAAAGAAGCGGTGAGTCAGGCGCAAGTGCTGGTGGTGAACCACGCGCTGCTTTTTGCCCTGCTGGGCGCTGGAATGCGACCTTCTTCTGAGACTCCCGGAATCCTCTTTCCAAACGATTTTGTGGTGCTTGATGAGGCACACACCGTGCCGGATATCGCGACCGAGCACTTCGGGCTCGGCATCAGTCAGGTAGGGCTTCGGCGGTTGATGCTGCAACTCTTCAACCCCAAAACCGGTAAAGGTCTGCTTGTTCGCTACGGCGGACATCGAATGCAGGGCGAAATTGTCTCGATCCTCGAAGAATCGGACATGTTTTTCCAGGAACTGAGACTTCGTTACCTGGAGAAACGATCAATTGTCCGGATGCACAAGCCTGAGTGGGCTGAGGACGTTCTCATGCTTCCCCTGCAACGATTGACAGAAATGATGGGAGATCTCGCGAGTCGGATCACCGATGAGACTTCTGTTGAGGAAATCAAAGATTACCGGAGGCGAATCGCCGCTTACAAAGAAGGCATCACCGGAGCCATTCAACTCGTTGAGGACGATCATGTCTATTGGCTCGAGAGTTCTGGAAAGAAGAAGCCCCAGGTGAAGATCCGTTCCGCACCGATCGACGTGGCTCCCTATCTTAAACAGCATCTTTTCCAGAGAAAAACAAGTTGTGTGATGACCAGCGCAACTTTGAGAGATAGTGAAGGTATGGACCGCTTTGCGGGCAAGACCGGTGCCGGGGGAACTGAGGCGGAGGCGGTCGACTCTCCGTTCGAGTATGAACAGCAAATGGCGATCAATATCGCTTCCGATTGCCCGCCGTTGAATCCCAACGACAAGGGGATGGAAATCGAGTTTCTTTGGAAGTCGATTCTCTTTGCTGCGAGCAAAGTGGAAGGAGGTACCATGGCACTCTTTACAAGTTATCGGGAAATGAATCTCGTTGCGGACAAGATCAGTGTTCCCCTTCAAAAAGAAGGACGGCCATGTTACGTACAAGGGGAGGGAGCTTCGCGATCCCAGCTTGTGGAGCAGTTTAAAAAAGCCGGAAATGCGCTGTTGTTAGGAACTGATAGCTTCTGGACGGGTGTGGACATCCCGGGAGCGGCATTGTCTCAAGTGATCATTGTGAGGTTGCCTTTTGAAAATCCGTCACATCCGGTTTTGGAGGCGCGAAGTGAAGCCTGCGAAGCTCGGGGAGAAAAACCGTTTTTCAGTCTCACGCTGCCTGCCGCACAGATCAAGTTTCGCCAGGGGATCGGGAGATTGATTCGTAACCAGACGGACAGTGGAGTTTTAACGATTTTGGACTCCAGGATTGTTAAAAAGTCCTACGGTAGAGCCTTCCTCGACATGTTGCCGCATCAGAATGTTCAGCTTTTCACACAGTTGAACCGAAAGGAAAAATTTTTATCCAATCCATCAAAATGATCTGAAAATGATTCCGTGGTTTGAGTGATTTCAAAATTGGTCGATAGTGTGTGGAGTTTACTATGCCCAAACCACCCACTCCAGGAATTGTTTTTGACCATTTAGCTCGCTTTCAAAAGGACTTTGTCACCAATCGACTGATCTTCACCAAGGAGAAACCTCTTGAGCTGAGTTATGTCACTTTAGAATTTGATTGGCTCGAGCGAGCGTGTAACCGGGCAAGGATGGACGAACGTCGGCTTAGCTTTCGTGAGTTTGAGGACATCAAGGTGGAGGCTCAGTGGTATTGTGAGTTGTTTCGCATGATCTTTGAAGTGATTTCGGACGGTCGTTATTGTGTGTTGCTTGCGAACACCTGCCCTATCGCTCACGTCGATGTGAAAGGTGAAAAGGGGATAGCAGTGATGTTTAACTTTCCGGCGATGAGTCTCAAAGAATGGAAGACGTGGGACACTCTCGGAGCGTCTACCGTGCAGTTTTATATGAGTGTCAAGGGAGAGGAACTCTTCCTGACTCACATAAAAAAAGAAGAAGGTATCGTGAACGCCCTCGAATTACGCCGAAAAGTGAACATGCTGACCGGCGAATCTGAGTTAAGTGTTAGATCTCCTAAGTATTTCATCGAAACTCCGCCAACCATCGAAAATCTGAATGTATGGATCGAAGTGAGAGATGGTCGCTCAGACAAGAGAATGCTCAAGCAGTTTGATAGCCCGGAACAGCAGCCAGACGATTAAGTGATTGTGTTTAATTCTACCACTTGATGGGTGTTTCGTTCTGTATGACTTGGTCGAGAGTCTGTCTTTTTCTCACTTCACGAATCTCACCATTTTCCAAAACCATCACTTCAGAAGCTTCAGGAAATGAATTGTAGTTTTTCGCAGGCATGGCTGCGCAGTAGGCCCCTGCATCCTCGATCATAATTAGGTCTCCGATAGTGCAAACTGGTAATTCTCGGGGAGCGAGTGTTTCGGAATCTCCATTTGCAACGGTCAGTACATCACCAGACTCACAGCAGTGCCCTACGATGGCGTAGGAAGCCGTCTCCTCAGATAGAATCTTCTGAAAAACTCTGAAGCTATGCTGTGCACCGTAAAGCGAGGGACGAAGAATCTCCGTCATGCCTGTGTCGAGCTTCAAAAAGCTGTAACCGTCTTTCCCTGTGCTGGTTTCATCCTGAATCTCAGAAAGGATGCCGCCGAGATTGGCTGCTATGAAATTACCGGGTTCAATCTCCAGATGAAGCTTGCGCCCGGTTCGTGCTTGCACCGCTTCGATCGCCTTTTTTACAGCGCTGCCTACGACCTGCAGATCGGATTGCTTTTCATGGGGCATGCGGGCGATTTTGAAACCACCTCCGAGATCTACCGTGTGGACGTGTGGAAATGCATCGAGACTCTTCAAGCTCTCGGTAGCGGTTTGAAACCACACATCCGGGTCTCCGCCTGTGCCGACATGGGTGTGGATGCGGACGATCTTGCATCGGCTTGCCTGTGCGATCTCGTTGATTTGAGGGATGAACTCATGCCAAATCCCAAAACTTGCAGCGAGGCCCCCGGTGCTCAGGCGGTTGTTCAGTCCAGATCCCTTACCTGGGTTGAGACGGATACCGACTTCAGATCCTGGGAAGGCTTTGGCATAGCGCTCAAGTTGATCGAGAGAGCAGCAATTGATTTCAACGCCCTGTTCTACCAACGATGCGAAATCTTTGGGCAGTTCTTGGGTGCTAAGGGAGATCCGTGTTGGTTCAATTCCGATATGAATTGCGCGGCGAACCTCCCAAGCGCTGGAAGCGTCAAAATAGATCCCTAGCTTTTGAAGCAAAAGGAGAATCGACGAGTTGGGGTTCGCCTTCATCGCGTAGCGAACGGTAAGTCCGTAGGCGTTGGGAAACGCGAGGCAAGCTGCAGCGTTTTCTCTGATTTTTTTTTCAGAGTAGACGTAAGTTGGAGTACCGAAATCGTTGGCGATTTGTTCGGCTTGTTTTTGGTTCAACCAGCTGCAGGAACTTGTTTGCATAGCGACCCAACGTGGTGACGCTTGCCACCAAGTCAAGCCTATGAAGAGGAGTAGGTCTTCGCTCAGCTAGCGGTCAGGCTGAAATCTTCTTTTAGAACCCGGATTTGTTGCTGCATCCATTCGCAGGCGTTGGAGAGGTCTTCAAAAATATCCAGAGGAACGGTTTTGCAGTGCTCCTTTTCGATTTGGGCCACCATCCTCGAGCGAAGGGAGTAGGTGACTATCGCTACTGCTTTTGGTGCGCAGCTCCTTTGCAACAGGTTGTAAATTGACGTTGGATTCGAGACCGTAGCATGAGTTCGGTTGGAAATATAACCCCACGGTTTACTGCCGTAAACGGATTGGGCGACCGACTCCATCTTCACCAAATCAAAGTTGTCGATTTCAGGTTTCAACCATTCGGCTATCGCAAAATCAGCGAAGAATGTGAAATCTCCCAGAGGATTCCTTTCGATAAGAAGAGGTGCTCCAAGTTCTTTTGGCGGCATGTTGGGTAGAGTTGATAATTCCACCGAGGGCGGCATCAGTGGAGTGGGGTAGATAAATTGCGGGTTTTAAATTTAATGACTTTCTCCTAAAAGTCGACCCGATGAACTCAAAATTTAGTAAAAAATTTATTTAAAACGAGAAATGTATTAAGAAAATTAATGAAAGATGCTTTTTCGCGGCTTCAAAACGCTTCGAAGTGAAGGTTTTTGTAGTTCTTTCTGACATTGGGAAAGGGTAGTACACGATTGTGCATGACCGCGTAGATCCCCGCTTTTAGCATACGAATTGCGAGCAGAGATTCGGTGACATTTTGAATGGCATCAGTGTCGCGAAACTCGAAAGGACGCATGGCCCCTGTGAGGACGATGGGAATCTCTAGATTTTCCAAAAATTGATAAAGACAGTTTCCTGTTTGGTCCAGAGTATCGGTCCCGTGAAGAAGGAGAATTGCGTCAGTTTGCGGGATGCATGTTTTTACTGCGTCGAGAATTTTTTGTCGGTCTTCCTCGCTCATCTCGAGCGAGTCTTTGTTCATCACCGGAACATGAGTGATTTCGAAGTCTGGTAAACGAAGTCGATTAAGTATGCGATCTAAGACCGAAATCTCATTACTCAGGTGTCCCTGTTGCTCATCGTAGGTCTTCTCAATGGTGCCACCTGTTGTGAGTATCATAAGCTTCATGAGAGAATTTTAGATGGGACTTCAGATATTGGAAATAAAAATGAGAGTTTGATTCCGTGAAAGGGCTTTAAATAATCACCTTCATGGATTCTGAAACTCTGGAAGCATACGAAGCTCATGGGGAACGCTTAGCCTCGGAGTATCGTGAGCACAAGCGAGTTTCCAGTGAGAAATTCAAGCGAGCTTTTCCGAATCATTCGCGAATACTGGAAGTTGGGGTCGGGAGTGGAATCGATTTCTCAGTGATGATCAAGGCGGGTTTTGAGGTGCTAGGTTTAGAACCTTCTAAGGAGTTACAGAAGCATGCAGAACGCTTCTTTCCGGAAGTCAAAGGACGAGTGGTGGCAGACGCATTCCCACTCGAAAGAGAAAGGCTGAAGGAATGGGGATCCTCCTTCGATGGAATTCACTGTTGTGCCTTTGTGATGCATTTCAAAAAGAAGGATAGACCCTTGATTTGGGAGCAATTCGGAACATTGCTGAGAAAAGGAGGTCGTTTGTTCTGTAGATTCTCTGAGACTCGCGATGGGTTAGATGAGCAAGGACGGGATGCGATGGGGCGATTTTATCAAATCCTTTCTGAGGACGAGATCTTGGACGAATGCGAGAAGGCTGGCTTCAGACTGCTCGAGAAGTGGGAAGATAAAAGTGTTTCGTTTTCCAGAGGCAAGGGATGGAAATCCCACGTTTACGAGTGGAACGGTAGCGATTAAGGTTTTTGAGGGATGTTTTCGAGCTCTTCCCAACGCTCCATCAAGGACAGGTTCTGAGCATCGATTTCTTCTAACCGGGATTGAAGTAAGTTTACTTTCTCAGGATCTGTTGCGGTCTCCGGAAGGCTCAATTTTGAGATGATTTGTTCGTGCTCTTCTTCGAGAGCAGAGATTGTATCGGGGATTTCGTCCAGCTCTCGTTGCTCGCGATTGGTACGATAACGTGGTTTTTCCGGTTTGGATTTTCTAGAGTTTTTGGAGGTTTTTTTCGCGATCGTTGGGTGTGAGGTTTGTTTCCTGAGATTCAGATCCCGCTCGTATTCTTGATATCCTCCGACGGTTTCGACGATCTTACCGTTCTTTTCAATGGCCAAGGTTTGGGTGACCACACGGTCCAGAAATCTTCGATCATGACTTACCAGGATCAATGTTGCAGGATATTCGAGCAGGAGTTCTTCAAGCAGCTCGAGTGTTTCGAGGTCAAGGTCGTTGGTAGGTTCGTCGAGGACCAGGAGGTTGGCGGTTTTAGCGAAAATTTTCGCAAGGAGTAGGCGGTTTTTTTCACCACCGGAGAGAGCAGAGACTTTCCCTCTCGCGCGATCCGACGGGAAAAGGAAGTCGCTGAGGTAACTGTAGATGTGGCGTTTTTGTCCCTGAACAGTGATGTATTCCTCGTCACCAGCGACCGCCTCTTTGAGAGTTAGGTTTGGATCGAGTTGAGCGCGGTGTTGATCGAAGTAAACGACATCCAGCTGGGTGCCGTGAGTGACAGTGCCTTGGTTGGGGTCGAGTTGTTTGAGTAACAGCTGAAGGAGTGTAGTCTTTCCTGAACCATTGGCGCCGATGATTCCTATTTTGTCCCCTCTCCAAATAGTTGTTGTGAAATCACTTACGATTGGTTGTAAGCCCCACGAATAGTTAAGATTTTCTATTTCAATCACCTTACGTCCGGAGAGACCTGCACTTTGAATCGAGAAAGAGGGTCCTTCCTTGAGTTCTCTTCTTTGGGCACGCTCTTCTCGGAGTTTTTTCAACGCTCTCACTCGACCCTCATTACGAGTCCGGCGAGCTTTGATTCCCTGGCGAATCCATGTTTCCTCCTGAGCAAGTTTTTTATCGGACACCGCCCGCTGGTGTGCTTCCGAGTCCAAGGCTTCTGCTTTTCGTTCAAGGAATTTTTGATAACTGATATCGAAGCGAGTGAGTTTTCCTCGATCTAACTCAAAGATCGAAGTAGAGAGGTTTTGTAAGAATTCCCGATCGTGTGTCACGAAGAGAAGAGATGCTTCGCACTGTGGAAGAAAAGACTCCATCCACTGAATGGAAGGCAAATCGAGGTGGTTGGTCGGTTCATCCAGGAGCAAAAGATTGGGCTCAGTGATGAGTTCGCGACCGAGTACGGCTCTGCGTTTCATCCCGCCGGAGAGTTCGTTAAAAAGCAAATCTCCGTCAAGATTCAGTTGGCTGAGTAGGTCATCCAATTTTCGAGTAAAATCCCAGGCGTCCAGCGCTTCCAAATCGTGTTGCAGTTTGCCCATTAGCTCCAAAATTGATTCCTGGTTTTGTTCGGGATCGTCTAAATGAATACTTGCATCGTGATAGGCTTGCTCGAGTTTGGAGATTTCACCCAGACCGGATGAAATGACCTCTCGCACAGTTCCTTCGAGAGTTTCCGGAACATCCTGTTGCAAATAGGCAATGCGGTAGTTCGGTGGTTTTTCTACTTCAACCGTGTCAGCTGAAATCTGCCCAGCGAGTATTTTCATCAATGTGGATTTGCCCTCACCGTTTCTTCCGATCAAGGCGATATGTTCCCCCTTTTCGATAGTGAATTGTACTTGGTCGAGCAGGGGAGCACCTCCAAAGCTTATACTCAGATTTCTAACCGTGATCATTTGCTGCAAGAGAATTAGAGTAGAGAGAGTTCCCTTCTCTTGAAAGCTCTAAAGATCGGGGGATGCTTCGTTACATATCGGAAAAAGATGAAGTCCGAAATTGAAAGATCGGGTTGTTCGTTATGTTTCTTCGTATGACTCGTTTAATCAAAATCATCACATTGTCAGCCCTAGCGGCTTTCATCGGCGTGACTGCGGCTCACGCAGGACACGAAAAACTAGCCAAAACTGGTAGTGCCCCTGATATCTCAATCGAAGACTTGAAAGCAGCTATTGAAGAAGGTTCTGTAGTTGTGATCGACGTAAACGGTAGCAAATCTTACAAAAACGGACATATTCCGACCGCGATCAATTTTGCGGAAGTCGCGAAAGGCGGCTTAGCTGATTTGTTACCCGAAGATAAGAGCACCATGGTGGTTGCTTACTGCGGAGGACCCTCTTGTGGCGCTTATAAAAAGGCGGTCAAAGCGGTAGCAGCTCTTGGCTACACTGACGTGCACCATTTATCTGCTGGGATCAGGGGATGGAAGAGTGCAGGAGAAGCAGTGGAGAAGGCTTAGAGAATACAGAGCACTTTATTGTATGGCTTAAAGCGCGACCCTAGATGGGGCTCGCGCTTTCTTTTTTTGGAGGGGATTGTCTTCCTCCAGAAAAAGCTCAGGTAAAGCTGATTGCGGACGATATTTTAGTAGATCACTTGTTCGACTGATCATCCGCGAGATGCTTAAAGTTTTTTGGTCCTATTTTAAAAAGCTTTGGATCCCTGTTGTTTTTGGAATGGGGGTGACTATGACTGCGTTCAATTCTTGGACGAATTACCGGGATGAGTGTCTGAAGCGAAGTGAAGGGTTCGATTACCGCGTAAAGACGCGAAGAATGTTTGTCGAGAACACTTTCAGAGAACTCATTTCCGATCTAAATCATCTTTCAAGAGTGGTAGGATTATTAGATGGTGTAACCGCCAAAGAAAACTTGGCATTAGCGGATTCGTTTCTGAAAAACGAGAACCCCGGAGTGCTGGAACTGTTAAGTTTCCACTTTTCAGATAAATTTGATCAAGAGACCCAAGGTGACCGTAGTCTTAACGATTTTAAAGAACGGATGTTCGATGGAGCGGAGGTGATTTTTGGAGATTTCGGAAATTGCGAAAGATATCCCGATGGAAAAGATTTAATATCCATAGCAGTTCCAGTGTTAGGTTCGGAAGGGAGCCTTGTTGGAATGATCGTGGCGATATTTGATGTGAGTGAAGCTTTTGAAACGCGAATGAGGCGCATCTTGGGTACTGATATCCTGATACGGGTGTATCAGCTGCAAAATGGGGAGGAAATCGAGTGGTGGAGCGATGAAACATTTGCGACAACTCGAACGCTTAAAGCTTCTAAATATCATGCGACTGAGACTCTGAATTTCGGAAATCTGGAGATTTTTGTGCAGTCGGTTCCCAGAGAACTCTTCATGCAAAAAATGAACATGAAGCATGTTTGGTTGGGTAGTTTGGCTGGTTTTTTGCTGTCTGGGTTGTTTTGGCTGGTTGCAAATCTTGTAAATACTACGAAGCGAAAACTCTCTGTTACTGAGAATGAGTTGGACACTATAATCGAACACATGCCCGTGGGTGTAGCCCTCAAGGATCCAAATACTTTCGAGTTTTTGAGGATCAACAAGGCGGCTGAGAACCTGTTCGGACGAAACAGGACTGAGGTGGTCGGAAGATTCGACAAAGATTTGTTCCCCCCAGATCAAACAGAGTCTTACCTTGTAAACAACAAAAAGGTAGTTGAAGAAGACATTGTCCAGGTCATCGATGAACCGCTCACGAATGCGAATGGTCAAACTCGATTCCTGAGATCTCTGAAGACTGTGGTGAGAGATGATCGAGGGGATCCACTTTATCTCCTGGTTCTCAATCAGGATATCTCCGATCTCGTGGCCCTGAAAAAAGAAAGAGAAGAGCGCGAAAAGATTTTTTCGTTCGTTGCGCAGAATGCAAAGTTAGGCATCTGGGACCACCCGGATACTTCAAAGGATGAGAATTGGTGGTCTCCCGAGATGTATCAGATTCTAGGAGTAAAAAAAGGGGAGATTATCCCGAGCACCTCTGAGGTTATGAAGCGTGTGCATCCGGAGGATCAGGAAGGACTGTGGCGAAAGATTGAAGAGGCTGCGGATTTGAAGACTCCATTTCAGGCTGAATACCGGATCAAAGTGCATGCAAAAGGATACCGTTGGATGCAGGGAACCGGGGTGGTGGAAGAAGATCCTGAAAGTGGAACCACACGCATGGTGGGAATGCTTCAGGATATCCATCAAATGAAAATTGCGGAGATCGCGATGAGACTGAATCAGCAGCGGTTTTCATCAGCATTTCACGATTCTTCAGTTGGAATCGCCCTCGTGGCGGTCGATCCGATGGGAATCTATCTCGATGTAAACAAGACGTTTTGTGACATTTTGGGATACACTGAAAATGAGCTGCTTCGCCTGACATTTGAGGATATTAGTCTTGAGGATGATGCGGAGAGAGAGAAGCAGATGTTGCAGAATGTTTTCTCAGGTGAGCTGGACAAAGCAAGTCTTGACAAAGTCTATCTACACAAAAATGGACGGGAAATAAGAGTGTTCATCACGGTGTCTATGGTGAGGGACGAAAACGGAAGACCGCTGCATTTTATCGTTCAGATGATCGACTTCACTGAAAAATGGGAAAGTGAAAATGAACTTAAAAAGCTCAAAGCTCGCAATGAGCTCGCTCAGGAATCTGCAGGAATTGGAGTCTGGGAGTACGATTTGAAGAATCAGAGACTTACCTGGGATTACCAAATGTTTGTCTTGTACGGATGTACCCCATCTGAATTTACCGGAAGGATAGAGGAATGGAGTTCACGAGTGCATCCTGATGACTTACCTGCTGCCCAGAAAGTGCTAGAAAAAGCCATCCAGGAGAAGGAGCTTTTTAAAATGGAGTTTCGTGTGGTTCACCCTGATGGTTGCATTCTTCATCTCCAAGCATGCGGGAAAGTACTTTCGGATTCGAATGGGAATGCAGAGACAATTGTTGGAACCAACTACGATATCACTGATCGCGTGAAACATGCGCAGCAACTGCACAGTGCGAAAGATGAAGCGGAGCAGGCGAATCGAGCTAAGAGCTCTTTCCTTGCAACAATGAGCCACGAGATCCGAACACCTTTGAATGCGGTGATCGGCATGTCAGGTCTCGTTTACACCACTGATCTGGACGAGACTCAAAAGGAGTATATTGATACGATTCGAAGTAGTGGGGATTCGTTGTTGGCTCTGATTAATGATATCCTGGATTTTTCCAAGATTGAGGCAGGTGATTTGATTTTGGAATCGATCCCTTTCGATCTCCATGATGTGGTTTTGCAGCCAGTCACTATGCTTTTCGATCAGGCCGACCGAAAAGGACTCGATTTGTGTTACAGTATTGACCCCAATACGCCTGCGAGTTTGGTGGGTGATCCTACGAGATTGAGGCAAGTGATCACGAATCTTATCAACAACGCGATCAAATTCACAGAGAAGGGAATGGTGGAGGTTGAGGTGTCTGCGCAGAAGATCAATCATCAGAATTCACGAATTGTGATATCGGTGAAAGATACCGGCATAGGTATCACCGAGGATCAAAAAGAGAACCTGTTTCGATCTTTTTCTCAGGCGGATAGTTCGATTACCCGAAGATATGGTGGAACTGGCCTTGGACTTGCCATCTCGAAACGGCTAGCTAACGCCATGGGTGGAAGCCTAGAGGTTGAAAGTGAGTTTGGAAAAGGATCTACCTTCATTGTTCAAGGGACCTTTGAAGTCATTCCGGACAGCCCAGATTTCGCAAAGAAAGAGCTACAAGATCTCAAGGGAAAGCGAGCACTTGTTGTCGATGATCAATCAGTTAATTTGAAACAGCTCAAAAACGTTCTTGAGGAGTTGAAAATGGAGGGTCTTTATTTCTCGAATCCTAAGGAATTGCTACGCAGTGAAGATGTTGGAAATTACGACATTTTGCTGGTTGATGATCAATTCGAAGATTTTAATGGGTTCGATCTCATTCAGGAGTTTCGGGAGTCGTCGGGTTCTGTACCGGCGATTTTGTTCGCGGCTCCAAAGGACGTTAATGAGTTTAAATCAGTGGTGAAAGACGTTGCCATTCTTTCGAAACCTATCCAAAAGCCCAATGTCGAGTCTGCGTTGGCGAGAATTTTCGGTGACGATGAAAGTGGGAAAACCAGTTATTCGTACCTAGGAAGGGAAGAGATTTTACCGAGCATCATGTATCCGCTGAGAATCCTAGTGGCGGAAGATAACCCAGTGAACCAGAGGCTCACCAAGTATGTATTCAAGGAGCTTGGGTATGAGATCGACATTGTTTCTGATGGGTTAGAGGCAGTAGAGAATGCGAAGAATATCGCATATGACCTCATCGTGATGGATATGCAAATGCCCAATATGAGTGGGCCTGATGCGGCGCGAGAGATCTTGAATGGAAAATCCAAGTCCAATTCAGCTTTCATTAGTTCGTTGACTGCAAACGTGAGTGCGGAAGATGCGAAGACTTGCCTGGAGTCGGGAATGCACGAGTTTATGACCAAGCCCCTAAGGGTCGGAGATCTGAAGAAGGTGATCAAGAGGGCTTTTGAATACGGGGGTGGAAATCAAATCACACTAAATACTTCTTCGCGTTCGCAAGAAACGACCCGAAGTGAAGCTGATCATGAGCTGATCGAGATGGATCAACTCGAGCTTATGTTGTCTTTAGATGATACGGATGAACTGGTGAAGGAGATGTGCACGAAATTTGAGGAATTGGACGGCGTGATCATTCAACAAATCAAAGAGGAATCGGAACAGGTGTTTAGCTCGTTGCACGAAATTCAGGGATTAGCAGCGAATCTAGGCTTCAAAAAGGCAATCGAATGCATTGAATCCGTTAGGGGCGAACTCAGAAAATCAAAGGATTGGTCGGTTATTGACACTGAGATCTTGAGCGTGAGTATCCGGAAATCACTGGATAAGGTGATTCAAATAACTCAGGATCATGTAGTTGAGTGATTTTTGCATTCAGAAGTGCTGAGTGACCAGAGGATTTGGTGAGATTCGGCTATTGTTTGAAATTGTAGCATTCATGCATTAACTTCTTCGGTTAAAGCTACTCGTGATGATTGATGCTGCCGATACAGAACTCAGAGACACCAAAGTGCATTATCTGAGAATGGATCAACCTCTCGATTATCATGGTTTAAGCAACTCCTCTCTTTCTCTCAGAGTGTTGGAACGACCCATTGATGTGAGGTATTATCTCGAATTGTACCAAGGGGTTGGACTGAATTGTAATTGGCTGGACCGACTGGTGATGCCCGAATCTGAGTTGGAAGAACTCATTAATCAAGAAGGTGTCTGGATTTATTTGTTTTTCCACGAAGATGATCCCTGTGGGTTCGTGGAGTTGGTTGAGGGAGCTGGATTCGTGGAGATTCTTTATTTCGGGTTGTTCTCTGAATACATCGGACAGGGCCTGGGAGTGCCTTGCCTGAAGCAGTCTGTCGAAAAAGCATGGGCTCTGGAGCCGGAATGGTTGCAATTGAATACCTGCGAATTAGATAATCCGGCGGCGTTGGATGTTTACATAAGAGCGGGTTTTAAGATTTACCAGGAGCGGATCGAACAGCGTCGGATGATTCGCGCGGGTCGTTAGTGGGCGACTTTCTTATTTCGCCATCGTTGATTCAGATAGAGCGATAGCATGATCAGGCCTCCTCCGATGAAAAACCGGATGAGGTTCGTGTTGTGACCCCATATCAAAAGGTTCACTAGCAATCCTGCCGGAATGAGTAAGTTGTTCATCACTGCCAGTGCTCCTGCGTTGGTTTTTTTTGCACCTCTGTTCCACAGGAAATATCCGATTCCAGAGGCAACAATGCCCAACCAAACTAAGATCAACAATTGATGTAATTCAGTTGGATACTTTGCCGATCCTAAAAATAGCCAAGCGGTTGTTGGAGGAATCAATGCACCGATAAAAAAATAAAAAAAGGAGGCTAATGATTTTTCAGAGGCATCCTCTTTGAGGTTTTTGTAGGCAATTTGACCGAAAGCGAAACAGAGATTGCATCCTTGCAGTGATAGGATTCCAACTAGGTAGAATCGGTCGAGGCTTCCCCATCGAATGACCAGGGCCCCGGTTACTGCAATTATGGCGGACCATAAATGATGTAGCGAGATACGACGATTCCAGATGTCGTGAAAGAGAGTCACATAGATCGGCGTCAGAGTAGTGAAAATCAAGACTTCTGGCACCGTAAGCAGTTCAAAACTTTTAAAATAAAAGACATACATCATGCCCAGTTGAATGGCTCCAATCACCGAGATTCGGAGGGCAACTTTAGAGGGTACTCTTTTTCGTAGAGCAAAAGGTAGGAAAAACAAAGCGGCAAACAGTATTCGGATGGCAGCTGAAAAATAGGGATCTACCCGACCCGACAGGTATTCCCCGATTAAGCTAAAGGAAAATGCCCAGATGACTGTCGCCCAAATGAGTTGCTTCATAAAAAGGGTTGAGCATCGTGCAACTGTGTCAAAACGTAAAGTCTGAAGATGGATGAAGATAGTTTAGTGGAGCTTTGGGATCGGCTGAAAAGTGTGGAACGTTTTACGTTCGAAGCCCGGTCTGGTGAGGGTTCTCTCACCGGTTGGAATGGTGTGGCTACGGGATCAGTCGATGTCCTTTGTCAGATCCCTGGTACAATCATTTACAAAGAAGTTTGCCAGTTTGTTCCTGAGAATGGCGAAACGATGCAGCTCAAAAACACGTACGAATGGCAACAGGTGAGCGGGATGATCCGCCTTTCCCATGCGCGTCGAGTGGATCGACAGCATCTGGTAGACATTCGAGAGGTCGAAGAAGGATGCTTTACCGGTGAACCACATCTTTGTGGGAAAGATTATTACCACTTGCGAGTGAAATTGTTGGAAGAGAAGATTGAGGTAATCTGGAGTATAGAGGGTCCGCGCAAAAATGAACGAATCTGCTACGTCTACCAGTGAAGGATTACTTTATCAAAAGTGAGATCGACCTGTTTTTTGAGGATATCAGGATCAGTTCCTGATTTCACCATTGTGCGCAGTCCGTTCATCATGGTGAGTAGATAAATCGCTCCTCGTTCGGTATCGAAGCCAAGTTTCAACTCTCCTTTCCGAACTGCAAGGTCGAGAGCGTTTTTCAAAGTATTGCACACCAGTTGCATGAGGTCTTGAATTACTGGCGAGAGGAAGGGATGAGTGAGACCGATTTCGTTAGCTGAATTTACCAGTAGGCAACCTCTTGCCGGTGTGTCCCCCTCGTTTTCTGTTGCGATGTTTTCAAAATATTTGCGAAGCGATGGCAGCACCCAGTCCTTTACCGCAACTTTTTGAATCATCTCCCGGACAAATTCACGCCCATAGTTTTCAAGGCAAATCTTGTAAAGCTCGTCTTTGCTCTCAAATGCGTTGTAAAACGTGCTCTTGGAGACCTCCATTTCTTTAGTGAGGTCGAGAAGGGAGGCTCCCGCGTAGCCCTTTTGCCAAAAAAGTTCCCTGGCAATGATGAGGATGTGATCTCGATCGTAGGCTTTGGGTCTTCCTGCCACTTAGTTTTTTCTGGGGTGGGGTGTCATTTGCAAAAAAAAAGCACCGAGGGAGCTCGTCCATCGGTGCTTTTCCAATCCGGCTGATGCCGGATTAAGATTCTTAGGGTATTCGTATCCGGATACTCTTAAAGGATCTCTTTCAGCTTTGCACCTGCTTTGAACTTAACAGTCTTAGATGCAGCGATTTCAATTTTTTGTCCAGTGCGTGGGTTGATTCCAGTGCGTGCGGAGCGTTCACCCACGCTGAATGAACCGAAACCGATGAGCTGAACGTTTCCGTCTGACTTTAGGCCTTCCTTTACAGCTGCTACAAAAGCGTCAACCGCTTTTTCTGAATCTTTGATCGTCAAACCGGAGTTATTGGCAACAGCGTCAACAAGTTGTGATTTATTCATATAAGTACCGAGGATATTTGTGTTACAGTTATAGTTTATTCCTTACAGGATAGTGTTTATGGGAGTTAAGCTTTATCAATGGATTCGAGAAATCAAGCACTTTGCGGGGCAAAATCCTTTTTTTTACATTTTCTCCAGATCCTAGGCTCTAAGGACGCTCTAATTTATTAAAAAAGGTATAAGTTTACGCTCCTATTTTCTCAGTTCCTCCTCAAAGTAGGTGAACTCCAGAGCGTAGAGCTCCGCGTATTGGTCTAAATTAGCCCCTCCTGCGTGACCACCCTCAATTCGTTCAAAATAGTAAATCGGATGTTTCATCTCCATCATCCTGGCAGCCATCTTTCGGGCATGACCTGGATGGACACGATCATCTTTGGTCGAAGTGTAGAAAAACACCTTCGGGTAGGTAGCTTCTTTCTCAAGGTTTTGATAGGGGGAGTAGGCTGCGATGAACTCGTATTCTTCGGGGATGCGTGGGTCGCCGTATTCGCTTATCCAACTTGCTCCGGGTGGCAGCTCATGGTAACGCAACATGTCGAGCAGTGGGACTGCACAAAACACACCACCGTAAAGATCAGGTCTTTGAGTAAAAGCAACCGCTACCAGCAAACCTCCATTAGACCCTCCTGCGATACCAAGAGTCGAAGGAGAAGCAATTTTCCTTTGAATCAAATCTTCTGCGACTGCGTGGAGGTCATCGAAGGCCCGTTGGCGATTTTCTTTGATCGCTGATCGGTGCCAATCTGGCCCAAATTCTCCACCTCCGCGAATATTGGCTAGCACGAAAACGTTGCCGGGTTCTGACCAGAGCTTTCCGTAAACAGACAGGTAAAACGGGTTGCGGGATACTTCGAATCCACCGTAGGCGCTGATGATTGTTTTGTTTTCGCCGTTAAATTTCATGTCTTTGGCATGAACGATGAAATAGGGAATCATTGTTCCGTCAGCGCTTTTTGCTTCGAACTGCTTTGCGACAAGGTTTTCAGCATCAAATTTCGAAGGTAAACTTTGAATGAGAGCGATTTCACCTGATTTTGCTGAAACTGCATTAAGCTGATCAGGTATCAAGAATGACTCAAAATTCAGAAAAAATGTATCGCTGACTTGAGAGCTTGCGGTGATGGAGAGAGTTCCATTGGGAGGAGTTTCGATTGGCGTCGAATTCCAATCTTTGCCGTCGAATTTCACCTTCAGAAGTTTGCCAGTGACGTTTTCGTTCAACGTGAGAATGACCGCTGACTTCAGAAAATCTACCGCCTCAATAGATTGCCTTTTGTTGGGCGAGAAAACGAGATCTGGGGTTCTGACTTCATGAGCCCTTTCAAGCTCTTCGATATCGAACGAAATGAGGGATCCTGCTGTAAGATTATCAGATCCGATCTCCCAGTTTTCTTTGAGTTGCACAATCAACTGGCCATCCTTCATTCCTTCAAGGCTGGATGTTTGCGGAATCTGCAATTCGATCAGATTGCCGTCGGTTCCTTTGAGGAATTTTTTCGAGTTGAAGAAGCTGATCAGGTCATAGAAAACGGTGTGGCTGTTTTGGCCATCTCTGAAGATCTCTACCGTCGCGCTCACACTACTTTTTGAAACCTCAAAAACAACTTTTGCGTCTTCCAGTGATTCCTCTCGTGTAAGTTTACTGATGGTTCGTGGGTAGCCAGACTCAGTCACGGTGTCACCGCCCTCATCTATGCCAACGTAAAGCTCATCCTTATTGATCCAGGTGACTCGATGTTTCCCTTCAGGTAAGTAGAACCCTTCTTCAACGAAAATTCCTTTATCTAGGTCGAATTCTTTGACGAAAGCGGCATCTTTTCCACCGTTGGAATATTCGACCAGGCACCTGTTTTTGATCGATGAATCGAAATAAGTGCCTTGGTAAACCCAGCGGATACCATCTTTCTCAGATAATTCGTCAAAATCGATCAACGTGATCCACTCAGGATTTCCTTCAATGTAGGGAGCTATTTCGGCTTTCCTCCAAATCCCCTGAGGATTTACGGAGTCTCTCCAAAAATTGTAAATCCATCGTTCGTCCATTTCCGATGGTAATGCGATGCGATCAGAAGCATTAAGAATATCCATCGCTTGATCTTTTCGTTCTTCAAAATTGGGAACGCTGCTGATCTTTCCGATTGTTGTGTCGTTTTGTGTCCGAACCCAGTTCAGAGCTTTTTCGGATTCTACTTCTTCTAACCAAAGATAAGGGTCATCGATTGCTGCGACCGAGATAAAGGTAGCGCAGGACAGTATTAAAGTGGAAATTAGCGTAATTATAGATGGCTTCATTTTGAATAGAAATGATTGAAACAAACGATCACCGTGTGATAAATTGAATTTATAAATACTAAAATAATCTAAACAGAAAATGTTTTGTTTGTTAATGTATTAAATTAATTCGTGAATTTGATGGTTGTTTTTTGCTGACCGGAATGCAACCCTGAGAATGCTTTGAATAGATAAATTACCATGAGATTCTGCGTATTCTGTTTTTTTACCATTACAATGTTGTTAAAAGCATCTGCTTTTGAAGGCAAACTCACCTATTCGATTAAGTCAGGAGACCGGGAATGGATCATGGAATGCTTGGTCAAAGAAGACCGTATGAGGGCCAAAATGATGCTTAACGGTACGGTTTATCAGGCGATTCAACGGGATTCGGAACAGACGATCATCATTGATGAGTTTAACAAACAAATTTACCCCGTAGGGATGAGTCGAAGTACGTGGGGGCAAAAAGACAATAAGTCTGACAAAATCCGAAGAAAACAAAGCGATTACAAACTCGTTAAGCCTTTGGATCATTCGAAATACCGCGGAAGCGTTTACAAAGTTGATGGCAAATACACCGTTGAAGTGATTGAAGGTTATGGAAGAATTCATGGTGCATTTACCGACCAGTTTTCATCGCTCCAGGATATCTTTATTCCAGGTGGAATGCTTTTTGAAGAAGGTGCATACATGCCACTGAAAATTTATAAGAAAAAATCTAACCCGATACTTGAACTTCTTTCCGTTGAATCGGTTGCTGTTGATGATTCCGTCTTTGAAATTCCCAGCAGCTATGTTCGAGCGAAAATGAAATTTAGAATGCGTTGATTTCTAAAGTTGCTGAATTGCAGGACGGAGTAAGGATGCACGGCGGAATCGCACTCATAAAGCTGATTTTTAAACTACTTGAATTGATCGATTCTCTTCCGTCGCTTAATGTTGAATAAACCTAGTTCCTTTCTCTAGAAGGTTTATTCGTCCATAATGTATATGCTTCAGCGATCTCTCTTACACTGTGTCCTATTGTTGCTCGTCGCAGCACGGGCTCTCGGTGCTATTCCGGGGGATGAGGAAGATGGAATAATTTTGGTGGTTAATTCGTACCATTCTGATTTCGAATGGACTGTCCAACAGATAGAGGGAGTGAAATCCGTACTGGACGAAGATGATCTGTATAGACTTCACGTCGAATTCATGGACAGTAAAAGAATCGATTACGAAAACGATTGGTCTTATTTCGTGACTTATCTCGCCTCCAAATACTCAAAGAAGAAGATCGATGCAGTTTATGTGACCGACGACAACGCTCTCGACGCTATGCTTCTTTTCCGTGATCGGATGGGATTGGAGGTTCCGATCTTTTTCTCTGGAGTCAACCGACCTCCATCTGAGGTGTTGCAAAATCCCTGGGTCAAAGGAGCTTTTGAGAGGATTAGTGTCCAGAAGACGGTTGATTTTGCATTAGCTCAGCACCCGAAGACCAGACGTATCTGGATACTAAAAGAAGACTCAAATACTGGTGACTTGTTGTATAGCGCGATCATGAGTAGCACTGTTTTCCCAAAAGGGGTGGAGGTGCAGTTGCTCGAAAATATGTCCGCTGAGCGACAGCTTGATAAGGCAGCATTGTTGCCTGAAGACAGCGTTGTTTTGGTGGTCAATTATCAACGGGATGTTTATCTCAATAATGTAGACCAGCGTGATTTCGTCAATCGATACGCGATGAGAACCGAAGCTCCGGTGTACATCTGCTACACTTTTCAGTTTGGAGAAAACGCAGTAGGGGGGATGTTGATCGATGGGGAAACGATTGGGCGTAAGGCTGGCAGAAAACTGCAGAAGTTTTTGGAAGGAACGCCCATTGAGGAGATTGAGTGTGAACACGAAACCGAATTCAAGTGGGTCTTTTCGGCCAAGGCTTTGAAGCGAGCTGGAATCCTGAAGCGAAACCTTCCCGACGGCCACGAGCTCGTCTTTGAGGAGGAGCAGATATCGTTGAGAGCATTAGCGGTTGTTTTCGTAGTTGCGGTATTTATAGCCCTCCAGGCTTTCTTAATATTGATTTTGATACGGGGGCGCAGAAAACTACAAGCTCTCACTCGCAAGTTGAAGATAAGCCGATCTGAACTGGAATCATGGATCGCGCATGCGCCTCTGCCGATTGCTGTTTTTGCTTCAGACGGAGAGAGAGTTTCGATGAATCATCAGTTCGTGGTTCTTTTCAACTACGGAGAGAAAGACTTTAGAAATCCATCTGAGATGTGGAAAGTGATGGTCCAGGATGACAGCAAGAGAACACTGTTTTTTGATCGCTGGGATTCTGCGCTTAAAAACGCCGAAGTGGCGAAACAGGTGATTGAAGATGTGCATATTTGGACCAAATCCGGCAAAGCGATGGTTTTGGAGGTGCATGTTTCGGTTATCAACAATTCGCTCATCTGCTTTTTTATTGATATGACCTGGCGCTTCCAAATCGAGCGCGAGTTGGAAGGAGCTCTGGATCAAGCTTTTGAGGCAAATCAGGCAAAGACGCAGTTTTTAACAAACATGAGCCATGAAATCAGAACTCCGCTGAACGGAGTTTTGGGAATGACCCAATTATTGGGTGAAACAGAACTGAGTGCTGAACAATCGGAGTACGCGAACGTGATCCTCAAATCGGGTGAGAGACTGCTCACGACGATCAATGACATTCTTGACCTTTCCAAGATCGAATCGGGCCAGTTGGCCATGGAAAGCATTCCATTTGATTTAAAAAAATGCCTGCAAGATAGTGTGGAAGTTTGTTTGCCGAAGCTTCGTAAAGAAGATGTCGAATTCCGGTTGGTTTATCCGAAAAAGGGGCCTCAGACCATCATTGGCGATCCTTTTAGAGTTTCCCAGATTATGGTGAATTTGCTAAACAACGCTTTCAAGTATACGGAGTCGGGTAATGTTGAACTTCGAGTTGAGTTTGGAGCTGTTGTTAACAGCAGTCTTGAGGTGAAGATTGAAGTTCAGGATACCGGAATGGGTATTTCGGAGGACAAACAAAAAGGCATCTTCGAGCCTTTCTCACAGGCAGATTCATCTATTACACGACAGTACGGTGGGACTGGTTTAGGATTAACGATTTGTAAAAAACTGGCTGAACTCATCGGTGGAGAAATCAGCCTCGAAAGTCAGCTAAATAAAGGCTCGACGTTTACGATTGTCTGGAAGGCTGATTTGGATGAAGCATCGATTAATGAGAGACAGCAAGTCCCTCATTCGGACGTGGCTGGCGAGGATTTTGGGTGGATTAATGTTCTCGTCGTCGAAGACAATGCGGTAAATATCAAAGTCGTTGATTTGGCTCTTAAAAAGTTAGGTGTCGAAGCGGAAAAGGTCACGAATGGCAGAGAGGCACTGGATCTATTAGAGGAGAGAGTTTTTGATCTCATATTCATGGATATTCAAATGCCAGTGATGGACGGTTTAACAGCGACAACCGAGATTCGAAGAAGATCCTATGAAAAGTATCCTTATGTGGTTGCTTTGACCGCTCACGCACTCGAGGAACATCGGCAGCAGTGTCGTTCGGCAGGAATGGATGGGTTTGTCGCAAAACCATTTACCGCGAACGATTTGAAAGAAGTGATTCAGACCTTTTGTGACTGGAAACGACTTCAGTGAAGATTTTCAGACAGAAAACTAAGCTGCTTTGGAAGAACTGATTGGATGAGGTTGTGGGGAGTTTGATGAGTGAACGGAATCGACGGCTTCATCTCTCCATGAGTAGTGAGAACGAGCGTTTTGAATCGCAAATTCGATAATTAGCCCGAATGAGAAGAAAACGATACTCCAAGCAATGGAATTACGGACTTCAAACATCTGACTTTGCATGGTCACGATTGCTAGTAAGACGATGAGTAGGTTGGTGATTCTGACTGCTGTTTTCATGTCTAATCTCATACATGTGTCGTGCCAAATTGAATAATAGAATTTTATTTATTTCTAAGTTGTTCATTATAAATGGGACAAGGATTTTTTGATTCTTGATTCGTCACGCTGGAAAGGTCGGGAAATCGCGTCTATTCACGTGTTTGGGATAGTGAAAATCCCAATATTGGGATTTTTTGAAGGAAAAAACTTTAGTCACTTTTACGGACTAAAACAATCTGACAATCAGGGATTTGCGGCTTTGTGTTTGACACGATTAGACAATCTAATCTTGATTTACCGCTTTGAATTACGAAAAGGGTGATTTTTGCGCTTTATCGTATGGTGGCACATTTAGTGCTAAATTGGATGTTTTTTACAGGTTAACATGAATTATTTTAAAGTTTTTTCCGTTGGAGCCTTTTTGATCTTAGGGACCGCGGCTCTCGTGGGGCAGACTCAAACGTCAAAGGATAGAAATTTCTCAATGCTTGAAGAATGGGTGGAAGTTGAGAAGACCCTGACAAAAGAAAGATACGACTGGGAAATCCAAAAGCAGAGCATTGTCGACGTAATTTCAGTCTACAAACAAGAGCTTGAGATGCTTAATGAAAAGATTGTCGAAGCTCAGGAGCTCACCAGTTCGGCGGACGAAAAAAAGGCAGACCTTTTAGAAGAGCAGGAGCAATTTAGAGAGGTTGAGGCGAAAATCGAACAGATTATTATCGCGCAAGAGTCTCAATTAAAGAGTATTGTGAAGCGATTGCCTAAACCGTTGAGGGAAGAAATTGCACCTCTCTCTCAGAGGATTCCTGCCGATTCGGAAAAGACCTCACTGTCCATCTCGCAACGTTTGCAGAGTATTGTAGGTATTTTAACTCAGATTGATAAGTTCAACACTACGGTTGAGGTGGTTCCTGAGCAACGTAAGTTCGAAAGCGGTGACCTTGTGCAAGTCAAAACCATCTACTTCGGACTGAGTGCAGCATACTATGCAGATCATTCAGGTGACCATGCTGGGTATGGTAGGCCTGCGGCTGATGAAGGTTGGGATTGGACGTCGGATGCCAGCATCGCGGTTGATGTTCTGGACGTCATTGCAATGTTTGAAGGAGGAACGACAGAGATCGATTTCACTTCTCTGCCCATCAAGATCAACTCTGATAACTAGAACTTTCCGATGATGAAGAAAATCATTCTACCAATTGCGGCATTACTAACGGCTGTGGGTCTTGTGGCTCAATCAGATGTTGACTCTTCTATTAAGAGAGACCTCGACGCGGCCATCTCCGAGTTAAACACCATTCGTGAGACGATCAAAAACGAGAAAATCCCTTTAGGAAGGGAAATGAGCGACCTTGAGGGACAGTTGCGTTTGAAACGCCAGGAAGTTGAGCGTTCTCAGAGACTTAAAGACAATGCCTCAGTGGACCTTAATCGACTCGAAGATAATGTGGTTGGTCGTCGTGAGCAGATTGATTACATGGCAAACCTCGTCTCTGAGTATGGTCGTTCCTTCGAAGTCCGTGTGGATCTTGCCGAGGCGCAAAACCTGAAGGAAAAATTCGATGCATTCAATCTCGTCGGTAATGATAGCGAGATGAGCAAGATGGATCGCCTGAATGCTCAGATTGACATGCTTGCCACCTCAATGGATCGTATCGATAATCTATTGGGCGGTTACTCATTTAAAGGACAGGCAGTTAATCAGGAAGGAACTTACGAGGATGGATCGTTTGTGGTTGTGGGTCCGATCGTTTTGTTTGCAAACGAGGCAACCGGTGGAGCTGGACTAGCGATTTCTTCGGGTTCTTTGGAGCCATCCATTTATCCTCTGGCCGATGTGCAGAATCAGGAGATTTTGAATATTGTCACTTCTGGCGAAGGAAAGGCTCCTCTTGACCCAACATTGGGTGATGCGCTTGCCATTAAACGTGAGGAGCAGACGATCCTGGAGCACATTCAATCGGGTGGTATTTGGGTTTATCCGATCCTCGGTTTTGCGATGGCATCATTCCTGACAGCGTTGTTTAAGGCGTTTGAGATTTATTCGGTGAAGTTGCCTGAACCTGGAACACTACAAAAGATTCTTGGTCCGTTAAATGAGGGGAAGCTGGATGAAGCTAAAGCTCATGCTGAATCCGTGCAAGGACCTGCTGGTAAAATGCTTTATGACGGTGTGCTACACTCTGATGAATCGAAAGAGCTGGTCGAGGAAGTCATGTATGAAAGCATGATTGAACTTCAACCCAAAATGGAGCGTTTGTTGCCATTTATCGCAGTGACTGCAGCAACTGCACCGCTCATGGGTCTACTCGGAACGGTTACGGGCATGATCAACACGTTTAAGCTGATTACTATTTTTGGAACAGGAGATGCGAAGAGCCTGTCTGGAGGTATTTCTGAAGCGTTAGTTACGACTGAGTTTGGCCTGATCGTGGCAATCCCGTCATTGATCCTTCACTCATTGCTGTCGCGTCGTTCGCAAGGAGTTCTTGCGAGTATGGAGAGGCTCGCAGTCGCCTTTGTGAACGGCTTGAACCGAAAGAAC
>JAKSBQ010000132.1 GCA_022361075.1 Opitutales bacterium
CCAAGCCAGGAAAAATCGTGCAAGGGTTCCGACGGTTCCCTACTCTGAATGGAACGCAGTAACTGCAGCGTGTATGATTATTCCCAAACCCCTGTTCGAAGAATGTGGTGGATTTGATGATGATTACCGGAACGGTTTTGAAGATATCGACCTCTGTGTTAAGGTTCGCCAGAAGGGTTTCCGAATCTACGTCGCCAATCGAAGCAAGATTGACCATCTCGTGAGCGTGTCACCAGGACGCCATAAGCACAACGATCGCAATTCCAAGCTCTTCCAGGAACGATGGACGCACATCACCTCCGAATGGGGTGCAAAAGAATGGGCTCCTGAATATCTTAAGCGCTATGCCCGCCATTGGTGGAAATTCAATTTAGGCAAGTGGATAAAAGCGCAGCAAATGATGCTGGTCAACAGGCACAACCTTATCCTCCGCGATTAATCAAGAAGCTTCCGTCGAGTTGTTTAATCACTACTCGGTTCAGTTCCAGCATCATCAATTGAGCACTTACAACTGGTAAGGGTAGCCCCGTTGCATCCGATATTTCATCAAGCCCCAAAGCATCGTCGTTCTCTAGCAATTTGAGTATTTTTCGTCCTTCAGCGGATTTTATTTCCGCAAAAACATTTTTGGAAGTTTCTTTCTGGGTTTCAATTTCGACACCCTCTTGCACCGTACTGGGGAAAAGGTCTGAAAGATGTCTGAGATCGTCCAAAATATCTTCAACGCCGGTCACCATCATCGCACCGTCTTTGATCAAAGCATGGCAACCTCGACTAGACGCCTGGTCGATGCGCCCGGGAATCGCGTAGACCTGTCTGCCCTGCTCAGCAGCAAAACGAGCGGTAATCATGCTCCCCCCGTTTACGTCGGATTCCACCACAAGGACCCCATCACAGATTCCGGACACGATGCGATTACGCATGGGAAAAGTCTGACGATCTGCCCGACGACCCAACGTAAATTCACTGAAAATTGCTCCTTTTTCTCTGAGTCTTCGATAAAGCTCCAGATTCTCCGGGGGATAAACAATGTCCAATCCATTCCCCAGCACTGCGATTGTATCTCCTCCCGCATCAAGAGCTCCTTCGTGAGCAACCGTGTCAATTCCTCTCGCCAAACCACTCACCACGCACACTCCCATGCTCGCCAATCTTTGAGCAAACTGCCGAGCAATCCGCTGACCATACATCGAAGTTCGTCTCGAGCCGACGATCGCAATCGCCACTTGATTTTTTCTTAGTGAAAATGAACCTAATCGATACAGCCCCACTGGAGAATCATAGATTTTTCGAAGTAATTCCGGATATTCGTCCGAAAGATGATCGACAAAATCACCACCCATCTCAGAGAGCTTCCTTTTTTCGAATTCCAGATCAAAATGCTTCAGGGGATCACTCAACAACCCGGCAATCTTGGAGGAAACCCCTTTCACAGCCTTCAGTTCATCAACGTTCGCTTCGAGAATCCGGCGAGGATCCGGTCCGAAAGCATCCAGCAGGCGTCTAATAGTGACGGGGCCAATATTGGGAAGCCCGTTCAGGAGCATCCAGAGGTCGGATTGAGAAGGAGGATTGTTCAAAGCAGATTCAGATGATCAAGAATCTGCGTGGTTCGCAAGTGATTTTCGTCTGACACGGACGACAACTTATCTCCAGCACGGCCATGAACTGCTACGCCGGCGCAGGTTGCCTCCAAAATCGACAGATAGTGAGGATTCGCAACCTTCCCGGCGATCAACCCTGCCAAAAGATCACCACTTCCACCCCTCGCCAGCACCGGCCCTCCATACGGACTGATCCAATTACCACCTTCATGGACGACACAAGTATGAGGTCCTTTCAAAACGACTGTCTGACCACAATCAGAGAATGCAGACTGAGCATGTTCCCAAGTTACTTCTTCGTCAGCAGCGACGTCAGCTAGTCTCCTATATTCTCCATGATGAGGGGTAAAAACTCCCTTTCTTCCGACAGAAACCATCATTTCTAAACGAGCGCGTGAAATGGCATCCGCATCCACCACAAAAGGCATGTCGAATCGCTTGATAATTTCATCCAGCAAGGCCTGAGTTTCTGGCCCTTTACCCAAACCAGGACCCATCAAAACCGCGGTGATTTTTCCGTCAAACTGTCGCAAGTCGTGCACTCCCTCTAACGCTAAAAATCCATCTTCAGTCTCCGGCCAAGGAACCCACATGGCTTCTGGCAACTGAGTCGAAGCATGACCTGTAACAGACTCCGGTGCCAACACTGTAATCAAGCCGACGCCGGAACGGATTGCAGCTTCGACAGCCATCATCATCGCACCCGGCATCAGCCTGGATCCCGCGACAATCAACAGATGGCCATAACTCCTTTTGTCGGTGACGACGGAACGAAGCTTCCGTTCTCTCAACAGGATCTCCGGAGCTAAAACCCTCAATTCGGAATCGATCACGTCACCTTCTGCAGAATCAAAGAAGCCAATATCAAGATATCTCAATCGACCGATGTATGATCGATTTTTTTCCTCAACTAATGGCATTTTGAGGATCCCTGTAGCAAAAGTATAATCAGCCCTTAAAACCAGTTCATTCCCCTCCTCACTGAGTCCACTAGGTAAGTCCACTGCCACACGAACTCCGATATCTAATCCGTTGATCCATTCAAAAAATTCGGGGAAATGACCCCTTAACGGTGGTTTGAACTGCATCCCAAACACACCATCAATCGACAGATCGAAACATCCAACTACCGCCCCTTTCAAAGCATTGAATTCTTCCCGAAAAACTCGCACGTTGGCATGGCTGACTAGGCTTTTGAAGTAAGACCTCACGTGTGGGGCAAAGGACTTCTCTTCAAAACACAGAATCACTTCAACTCGCGCATTTGGTTTGTAATTCAGAAGTTCTAAGGTCGCAATCAACGCATCACCCGCGTTGTGCCCTTTGCCAAGAAGAAGTAGTATCCTCGGGGCTTCACCCAACCGTCTCCCCAGCTCCTCAACAATCGCTAGGCCGAGAGATCTTCCCGCTCTTTCCATGGCCTCCTGTTCAGCATCTGTACTAGTCAAATGCCGTTTTTCAAAGGACAAACTATCCTCACACGACAAGATCGGATGACTCCAGGGGCGCATTACCATTATAGTTTTAGCTTTTAGAGCTGCATCCGCGACTTCATCTCCCTTACCGCTTCATCCAGTCCGAAATAAATCGCTCTGCTCACGATCGAATGACCGATGTTCAACTCATGAAGGTGGGGAATTTCCAGAATTTTGGAGATATTCACGTAGTTAATACCATGCCCGGCATTCACGGTAAGACTCAGCTCATGGCCCTGGATTGCCGCAGCAACTAACTTTTCCAGTTCCAAACGCCCTTGGACATCGTAGTAGTGATTCGCAAATGCACCTGTGTGAAGCTCGACCATATCTGCATTTAACTCAGCCGCGCAGTCGATTTGCTCCTCATCGGGATCGATGAATAAACTCACCTTAATCCCCTCCGCAATCATGCTTTCCACCGTCTCTCGCACTCGCTCAAACTGCCCCACCACATCGAGACCGCCCTCAGTGGTCACTTCGGTTCGGTTCTCCGGAACCAAACAAACTGAATCGGGATGGATCTCTGCGGCAAACTCAGCCATCTCCTGGGTGCAGGCCATCTCCATGTTCAATCGAGTTTGCAGACTCTGGCGCAAGCGATAGAGATCCTTCCGCTGGATGTGACGTTGGTCTTCCCTTGGGTGGATTGTGATGCAATCTGCCCCGGCTTGTTCGGCAATAAGTGCAGCATACAGTGGATCAGGTTCCACAAAACCTCCCGCTACTCTTCCAGTGTCCCGGTATCGCGCTTGCCGCAATGTTGCGACGTGATCGATATTTACTCCAAGCAAAAGCTGATGATTTTTCATTTCGGAATAAGCTTAGTCTAAACTCTCGTAGGATACAACACCATCGGGAGGCAAAAGCGACTCCAAATACGATCCCACTCAGTTCAAACTAAATATCCGTCATACAAGGGCGTTTCATGAGTGTAGAAATAGACTCAATCTTCTCGCGATGCCCAATGATTTCACTTCTTGCATTGTCTCTTCTGGCAGCCAGTGCAAGTTGGTTCGTTCTCATCTTTTCGAGCGAAGCTTTGAGCCTGTTTCTCGATGCCACATTGGAACGCACTGCCAGGTGCCTGACCTTTTTCTTGCTCCCCGATTTCAGTGAGTAGATGAAACCAACCGTCACCAACAAAGCTGCGGCAAGCAGTATGGGCCAAATGATTTGGTCTTTCATCAAGACGGCAATGTAAAGCGTGACGATGCCCGCAATTTGCATCAGAATTGGCCACCAATTGGTTTTGTGCTTCTTCTGAAGTATTTCATAATCCTTACATTCCCGTTCCAGCTTACTCAGCGACTCCGCACTCTGTTTGATGGTCTGGTCCATGCGTTCAATCGATTTGGACGTATCCAACACCACTTGATCGCACACTTCTATTTGCTTCTTGTGCTCTTCAATATCTCGCTTCAGTTGCTGGTTCTTGTCACTCCAGTGCTTCCTCACTTTGTCTCTCACCGAACTAAGGTCCTTGGGTGGTATCAACTGGTTATAGAGTCTGACAATAAGCTTCACATTAGACGCAAGGGCGTGGTTTCCGTAAAAATCGACAAAATAGATTTGTTTTCGGTCTACGAGGCTGAGAATTCGCTTTGATGTTTCAGCACCATATGCCAACTCAAGGATCTCTCGATTAAACCACTCAAAAGGACTCAAGAGCGACAAAAGATGTCGAAACTCGTACCGCGGGATCGCTCTCCTCACACTCTCCAAAGATCGAGCTTTTTCCGTTTTTCTGGCAAAAGTCTTGGGGTTGTCGTGTTTCATCCAGGTGAGGATGATTTCTCTTTCTCGATCTTCCAAAAAGTAGCCCTCTCCGCCTTTATTTAGCATTGGAATCGAGACGTTGGACAACCAGTTGAGTGCCAGCCTACATTGATCGTTACTGAGAAAAACATTTAGCCCTTCTTCATCCGCGTTTCCCAAGAGAGCGACCGACTTCATCCACTCGCGCTGCTCCACCGAAAGCGTGGATAAAATCTCCTCAGCTCTCTCGATATCTCCACTCTGTTCCTTCGATATCCGGGATCGGCTGCCGCAAAACTCAACCAACGCCGCAGGCATCCCGCCCGTTTCCCTAAATACAGTATCGAACTCCTTTGGATTAACTCCCTGCGACTGTAGAAACAGATTGCTCTCCGATTGACTAAAAGGCGGCAGCAAAACCTCCTCGAAATCCATCGTTGAAAGAGCATTGCTTTCCATTCGCTGAAAACCCGTCGCTTTATCCGCGGAAGCAAAGATCCAGCCCATCTTTTTTTCAAGCATCTCATTTTGCTTAAAAGCCTGATAAAGTTTACCCAGTGCTGAAGAAAACTCCACCCCAGCTTCCTCCCAATCATCAATGATCATGAGTAGTTTTAGATCATTCAACTCAGGGTGGGTGTCCTGTGTCTCCGGCTGCCAAAAATAGTCGATTAGCGTATCGGCAAGAAGTCGTCCCCACTCATCTTCCGAGGAATTCTCATCATCCCTTTCTAACCGTCCCTCGTCAGTCTGAAACGCTGAAATGTAAGGTTCTAATTCAGGCCAATTGGTCCCGATATCAGCCGTGGATGAAGCCAAAAAATTACTCGCATTTCCAACACTTGATCCCGGCTTCAAAAGCATCCAAATCACGGGATCATTGCTACTCTGCAAGGTCTTGAGAAAATGGTCGATTGAGGCTGATTTACCCGCTCCTTTGGGACCAAAAAGTATCAGCCCTCTAGACGCTGAGGACTGTAGTTTGTCCACGTAGGTCTTGAGCTTACTAATCTGCGTATCTCTGCTAAAAAATGGAGGCATTCGAATCTAGATTCTGATCGTTTTTACATTTATCGGCAGCAATTTGTAAAACTTGCGCACGATATTCCTAATTTTGGGTAAATGAGAAACAAAACCCGCAATTTTTTAAGAACTTTGCCGATACGAGATGAATCTAAGTCCTAAAAAATAGTTTATTCCTCAAAATCTGGCACGAGATTAGGTTCGAAAATCAGTGATAAACCAGTTTTGATATTGTGAATAAATTCATGAATAACATCTGTAAAATCCTCGTACTCCTTTCATTTCTCGTCGGCATTCCTGTCCACTCAAAGGAATCCGGTCACCATGCGACTCATTGTCAGATTTGCGTTCTCAAATCTAGCGGCATTGTTGAAAACACCTTCATTCCACCCTCAAAACCTCTGCCCATAAGGACACTTAGAGCAAATAGCTCCGAAGGCGAGACGACAGAAGAAGCCTTACCACAACCCTCATTATTTGTCCCTGTATTTACGGACTCAGTCACTGATGAGTTAAAAATGGCTACGAATTATGCGTTGTTGATATGGGAGACTCACATTTCATCCTCGGTACCTATCAAAATACGCTTAGATTATTCCGATCTTGGAGATGGTGGAACACTCGCTCAGGCATCACCGGGAAATCTATCCATCAGACCTGAAAACCACCTATTTGAAAGCCACTTAGAGCCCACCGTAATCAAAGATCGTAAGGATAATACAGATGCTTCGCCTCTGAGTTATGACATCGAAGTTACAATCAATTCGAATGACTCCATTTCATTTTACACAGGTATCGATGGACAATGCCCTCCTACACACCACGATCTGGTTAGTATCTTACTACATGAAGTGGCTCATGGGCTGGGATTTATTGACACTATCTCAGTTCAAAATCCATCAGAAGACGAAACTGTAACTGAACTTCAAGCAACCTTTGGGTTTGGTGGAACCATCTGGAGCTTGTTTGATCATTATCTACAAAACTTTGAAAGTCAGAATTTAAGGGACCCGTTAATATTCCCTAATCCTTCAAGACTCCTTTATGATCAAGTCACAAGTGGTAATATATACTTCTCGGGTCCACTATCCAAATTAGCCAATAACGGATTTAGGCCAAAGCTTTATGCTCCCCGGGTGTGGTCATCTGGATCAAGTATTGCTCATTTAGACGAAATCGGTTACTTTGCTGGGTCGCCTAATTCCCTGATGACTCCTCGAATCGGTTTAGGCGAAGTGATCCACGACCCAGGTCCTTTGTTATTGGGAATCCTTGGTGACATTGGCTGGGATCACGTTTGGAGCGACCACGTTGGTCGCAAGGATACAGAAGACCTTACAAACCCGATTCCAATTCAGCTCGGTGTGACAAGCGATTCCCCACTCGCTGCACCACCCTCTCTTTTCTACAGAGCAGTTCCAAGCGATACGGTTGTGGCTATTCCAGAATTTACGGAAGTTCCCTTCGGTCAAACAGTTGACCCATTAACCGGAGAAATCAGCCAACCCAATGTTTGGTCGGCATCAATTCCTCAATCAGGATTGGAAGGAGAATGGGAATATTACATCACTGTTCCTGCTAGCGCGGGCCGAGTATTTAGAAGTCCCGCCAGTTCGGATACCGCCACATTCAAATTCAACGTCGGCCCTGACGTCACTCCTCCCGTTATTCAACACTCTCAGCCCGAATTCATATTCTCGAACAAACCTGAGGTGAGGTTGACCGCAACGGCCTCGGATAACCTTGGCATAGATGAACTTCACGCGGAAATTTTGCTAAACGGCCAACCCTACACAGGTGAAGTAACTCTCGAAGCAATCGGGGTCGACCTTTTTCAGTTCACCATTCCATTGGATATTTCAACAGTTGAAACCTTCAATTACAGGTTTTCAGCCTTTGACAGTTCTATCGCCAGAAATGGAACAGTGCTTCCCGCGACAGGTTATTACCAACTTAACATTCAAGAAGCCAGGACTGCCGTCACTGCGTATCAAAATACCATGGATTCAGCAGACGACTGGGTTTTGGACGGTTTTACGATTGGAACACCCGCGGGCTTCGACAACCCCCAACTCGGATCTCTCCACCCCTACTTCAACAATGGATTTGGCGAATTATTCACACACGCTTATCTCAAGCAACAGATCCAAGTCGTTCCAGGGATGACTGTTCAATTCGATCAAATCGCGCTTGTTGAACCGCCCGAAGAAGGAAACGCATTCGGAGATCTGCAGTTTTGGGATTATGTGATTGTTGAAGCAAGTAAAGACGGTGGGATCACTTGGAACGCGATTACAGCTGGTTGGGATTCATCGCTCCACCCTGATTGGCTCGCAGCTTACAATCAAAGCATCAATCCCACTACAAGCGTGTCTTCCGTGGTGGGTAATCCAACAATGTTCAGACCTCACACGATTCCTCTCGATGCCACAAGCGGCCTCGTTCCAGGAGATGTGATTTTGCTGAGATTCAAACTCTACTCCGATCCAAATGCAGTCGGCTGGGGCTGGGCCATCGACAATCTCGTAATTGGAATCTGATTGCCAAATACAACAACCTATTTGAAGGAAAGCTATCTCTGCACCGAGATAGCTTTTTTGTTTAGATCAAATAAAAGAGATTTTCTGGGCACCTGCTTGTTTTACCCTTCCGTAAAGTTCCGCGAAAACCTTATGGGAAGCCTTGTCGTGCGCTCTGATCAAAATGGGAACCCCAGGATCATTACTCACTAACTGCTTAACCAACGCCGGCACACCATTCATTCCAATACTCCGCTCGTTGTATTTCACAACCCCGTTAGCGGTAATCTCAATTTCCACAGGAAGCAGACTCCCCTCGATTGGAGGATTCACCGTATCTGGGCCATTGGTAGGTATGCCAACTTCCTCAACGAAAACCGTAGTCACGATGAAAAAGATCAAGAGAATAAAGACACAATCGATCATCGGAGACAAATCAATTGAGGTGTTGCGAGTGCAATCGCGATGCAGTCTATTTGTTAGTGCCATAAACGATACCTTTTTTTGGATTTTTAGAGGGAGGTTTTCTCCTAAAAAGGTATCTGAATATGAGTTAACCGCAACTTGAGTAATGAGAATCAGGACTTCTTTTTTGGCATTCGCTCAAATGCGCTCATTTCGGTGGCCTGTCCTTTGTCACCTTGAGACTCCATCCAGTTTTCCAATTTTTTTCGAAGGCGTTCCTTCACCTGCTCGTAACTTGGATGATCCGCCAAATTATGTACCTCATAAGTATCCAACTCGGTATCATACAACTCATATTCGGGCCGATGGTGATATCGATCCAGCATCGCTTCGGCGTGAGAGTTTCCGGCATCTGCTTCCCTCTCCCAGGATTGGAACCATTTGTTCGGGTCCATCGCGCATTTGAAAATCTCCTGATGACTCAAATTCCAAATAAGCTTGTATCGTTTGTCCCTTACCGAACGAATTCCATACGACACAGGCCCATGGTTGATTCCTCGACTGGTCTGCAATCCATAAACGTATTCCTTATGTTCATTTTCAGGCGCCGCAAATAGCGAGACCATGCTCTTGCCATCCAACTCTTCCCTCAACTTTCCTCCAGCTGCTTCCACAAAAGTCGGGAGGATATCCACATATTCTACCATGGCTTCAGATTCGCCCCCTGGCTCGATTTTGCCAGGCCAACGCACCACCATCGCAGATCGGAGTCCATCGTCGTAGCACGACCACTTCGCGAACGGAAACGCATTTCCCTGCTCCGAAACAACCATAACCAATGTCTTTCCGGCTAAACCGTATTTCTCCAAAAGGGCCAATAGTCTTCCCACCTCGGAATCAAAATAAGTGATTTCAGCCAGATAGTTCCTGAAATTTTCACGAGTTTCAGGAGTATCCACCATAAAAGGTCGAAGTTGGATTTCATCTTTCGGGTAAATATCCCGGTATTCGACTCCTTTGCTCCATGGAGTATGAGGTTCGTCTGAACAAGCAAACAAAGCAAAAGGTTGTCCACTTTCGGAACACTCCTTCATCAACTGCTCCACCGCTTCAAATTCGATTATGGACTCGGTCTTACTCTTCGGAGCTTTACTGTATTCAAATGGAAATACGGATTCTGGACCTATGTGGGTTTTACCAGACAATGCGATACGATAGCCCAGTGGTTTCAAATCGTGTACGATGCTCCTTACATCCTCGTAAGCGTTGGTATGGTTCGGCCAAGTCCCACTTTTCACTGGATACAACCCTGTATAAATGTTGTGTCTCGTCGGAGAACACATGGGTGCAACCTGAAAACATTTGTTAAACTTCAACCCTTCTGCCGCCAGCGCATCAAGATTTGGAGTGTGCGCCTGACCACCATAAGTTCCCAAATCTTCATACGTACAATCGTCGGCAATGACGAAAAGAATGTTTGGCCTCTGTTGCTCCGCAGATAAGCACAATGCACCTAAGACCAGCCCGAAAGCTAACAATAAAAAAGGAATCTTCATGATGATAAATCAGTTGGTCTCGACGGGATAAGTATGCTTTGGAGGCCTAGGATAAACTTGGACTTCATTCGCCCATTCTTTCCAAAGTTTGGCTAGTTTCGCCCGCTTCTCAGGTTGCTCATCAGACAAATCGTTCACCTCAGTTCGGTCCTTGCTCAGATCATAAAGCTCCCATCTGCTCTCATCAGGAGCTCCAGGAACCGAAACTCGGCTCCCAACCAACTTCCAGTCTCCGACTCGAATCGCAGCATGGTATTCATGCTCCCAAAACATCGGTTCCTGACGTTTCAAAGCTTTCCCCTTCAAAGCTGGTGCCATCGAGATCCCCTCCATTTCAGGAATCGCATTACCACCAAACTCGCTTGGATAACTAGCACCGGAAATATCAACAACCGTTGCCATCACGTCAGGCAAGTAGGCGGGGCTCTGATACCAGTCATCAGACTTCTTATTCTTTTCGGGCCAACTCAAAATGAATGGGGTGGCGATTCCTCCTTCATGAGTGTAATGTTTAAACTTACGGAAAGGAGTATTTGATGCGTTTGCCCAAACTTCACCGTATCCCGGGCCGTTACCGTAAGTCCTTTCCCATGTTTCTACATCAAATGGATCCGTTTTGCCTCCAAGTCTTCCACCCTCTTGGCAAGCTCCATTATCCGACAGGAACATGATGATCGTATTCTCGTATTTCCCAATAGCTTTCAGGTGGTCGATGAGCTTTCCTATGTTTTGATCCATACGATCCACCATTGCGGCGTAATAGGCCATGCGATAGTCCATCTCATCCTTCTTTTCTTCAGACATTTCATCCCAAGGCAGATGCGAACGCTCTGACATCGCCCAATCTGAATCGATCAGTCCAAGCTCAATCATTCGATTATAACGCTCCTCACGTAGCTGGTCCCACCCCATCATGTATTTGCCACGGTATTTCTCCACTTCTTCACGATGCGCATGCAGAGGCCAGTGGGGCGAAGTGTATGCTAAATAGAGGAAAAATGGACGGTCCTCAGCTGCTTTTTCTTCATCAATGAACTTAATTCCCCAATCCGTGAAGGCGTCAGTTACGTAATATCGCCGATCCGTCGTGGACTCTGGGTCTTCAACGGGATCATTGCCAAATGTAATTCCTCGCGGATACTCGGGGTAAAACAAATTAGATGCTCCGGCGATAATGCCATAGAATTTCTCAAATCCACGCTGCAACGGCCATCTTGATTGATCGTGAAAACCCAAGTGCCACTTTCCCGTCATTAATGTTGCATAACCCGCTTCACCGAGAACTTCGGCGATGGTCACACAATTATTAGTCATATAACCTTGATAACCCGGATACTTTTCACCCCAGGTCCGGTCAATTTTATGAGGTGGGTTCGTCATCCAACCCAAACCAGTCTGATGGGGATGTAATCCAGTCATGAGCGAAGCTCTGGTCGGGCAACAACGCGCGCTATTGTAAAACTGAGAAAACTTCACTCCGTCGTTTGCAAGTTGGTCCAGGTTTGGTGTTTCAATCTCACCTCCATAGCAACCGATATCGGAAAAACCCATGTCATCCGCCATGATCAGGATGATGTTGGGACGTTCATCTGCAAAGGCCAGCAATGCCAAGCCAGATATTACTAAGCTTATTAGAGTTTTCTTCATTGGGTAATCAATAAATAGGTTTATGTTTTATACGGTATAACGAGAATAATATCTACAAAGATTCCAAGCGTCTCATCACCCATTCCCTCATCTGTCCATCAGCGTGATGATTGTCCCGGAAAATGAGCTGCTGTTCGTCCACTTCAAACTCGGTGATGATCAACTTGCCTTCGAAATATTCAGAAAGTGCAAAAACAGTCGTCCGGTGGATTTTCCTGTCTACAATCTCATATTTC
>JAKSBQ010000124.1 GCA_022361075.1 Opitutales bacterium
CATCGGCAACGACCGCAGGTACGCCGGATGCAGCGGATTCGAGTAATGTTATGGATGTGCCCTCCGTGATTGAAGTTAAGCAAAATACATCCATGCACGGATACCACTTTTCTGTTTCCGTTTGCATTCCTGGCAGAAGCACGCGGTTCTCGATTCCTAATTCCTTTGCTTTTTCGAGGATGCGGTTCTTATCGGAACCATCTCCCACTAATAGTAATTGAGCTCCTTCTTGGTCGGGAAATGCTTTCGCAAAAGACTCCACTAAAAGAGGGTAGTCTTTTTCCTTTGCTAAACGCCCGACACTTCCGACGACGAATGAGTGTTCTGAAACTCCTTTATTTTTACGTGTTTCTATCGCTTTATCGGGACGAGGCTGGAACCGAGCGGTATTGATTCCGTTTACGGCCGTTGTCACTTTTTTAGGGTGGATTTTTTCGACTTTTGTGGATACCTGAGCAGCGTCTTTCGAGACGGCTACGATCCGCTTCGTTCGACTGGTATATAGTCGATTTAAAAAGACCGCCTTCTTGTTTTTCGGATAGTTTCTACCGTGTTTGGTGTGAACGATCGGAATTCCGGTAAAAAGTGAGGCAAAGTAGGCGTAACGATGGGGGACGGGATTGTGCGAGTGGATGATGTCGATTTTATTTGCTTTGAGAAATCGGATTAGGGATCTAAGGACTTCGAAGCTTAGAAATTTTGAGTGTATTTTGTCACTTCCTGTCCAGGTCTTTGAGGCTTTTGCGTTGTTAGCCTGTTTGCCCGGATGGCTAAGGCACCCGAGGTATCCCGAAACGATGGAATCCTCGAAGCCTTGCAAAATGTCGATGACCACTTGTTCTAATCCACCAATATCCAAGGCCTGAACTAGCTGAAGGACTCTTATTGGTTTTTGCTCAGGAATTGTTGGCATCCAATAAAATGACGAGCGGGGTTTTGCCATTGGCCTTACGTTTAAGCTCTTTTACTCGTTGTGTCTCGATAGAAAAATCGTGTGGCAAATACTGATAAAAAGCGTTCTTGATTTCTGCGCTTGTTTGAGCATCAACGGGTGAATCCGCGACCAGGTGAAGCTCCATCCCCAATTGATTTCTTTGCCCAATTTGATATCCCCTGATCGCAGGGAACTCTTTCATGAGGTGGGGCAGGAAAAGTGCGGTCATTCGTTTACCTTCGGGTAGTTCGATGAACTCGTTGCTTCGACCATCAACACTCGCAAGTTTACGAAAGGGAAGTGGGTTTTTAGGATCATACTCAGCCATCGTCCCTATATCTCCAATTTCGTAGCGAATCATAGGTGATGCATAATTGTTTAGGTCAGTCACAAGAATCCTTCCAGACTTACCGGGTGGCAGAACTTGCCCTTCATCATCTACGACTTCGACATACAGATTATCATCCATGAGCCAGTAACCGTCGTGATCTTTATGTTCCATTCCGATCAACATGAATTCTCGGCTTCCGTAGGACATGAAAAGCTCATCGACCAAATACTTCTCTAAACGAAGTCTTTGATTGGAATCCATGCCTTCAGCTCCACCGACTGCTGTTTTGGCCTTCCATCGCAATTTGTCGGGATACTGCTCAACATACTGGCTCAATGCGATGAGGTTGCCCGAATATCCAATGATGGTGTCAGGTTTGACTGTGTTGATGAGCTCACAGCACAACTCCATTCGATCTTCTCCAAAATCGAAACTGTTGAAAATATGTCTTCCAAGCAGGCGGTGATGAAACTGCTGTTTCGCAATTTTCCATTTGGGCAAAGGTTTGGCTGGAGCACCCCATACGTAGACGGCCTTTTTTCCATCCTCAGCACCGGCCCAACTGTAACCCCGTTGGGTGACCGCACATCTCCATTCATAGCTTTCACGAGAGATCCAAAGACGGGTGGGTTCACCGGTCGACCCCCCTGTTGCGTGAGCTGTTGCTCCTTGCACAGGAGCTTCCATTTGCTGGGAAAACCACTGGTTTTGATGTTCGCGAGTCCAGATCGGTAGGTTCGAAAATCTGAGATTCGTTTCCTTTGAATCTGGAGTAGGGATGTTTAGGATGTTGAAGTAATCAGGACAATTTTGGGCGAGGTGTTTTATTCTATGCTTAAGCAAATGCTCCTGGAGTTCAGCAAGATTCGCACCTTCAAATTGAGTATTTCGCTTGCAAGCTTTTCGGATCTGGAGGCGATTGTAACCACGAAAAGTGCCGTAGAGCGTTTCGATGAAATTGAGGAATGCCATATTTAACATTTAGGAGCTTTTCTCAGAACGCCAAAAATAGCGGAATGATAAACCTCTCGAATGATAGGAACTTTTGAGAGCCAGTTGATGACCTTTAACATGGGGCGTTTGCTGCTATCGAATGGTTCGACATGAAGCATGTGCTCCAGAAACTTTGAAGCTTTCATGGCTTTTCTGAACTTCGATATGCTGTATTTGTTCAAATGCTCTCCCGGTCGGTCTTGAAGGCTACGAACATTTTCCCAACGTTTGATTGGGGGATCAGAATCCCACATCGACGGTTGGTAGAAAGGCTCTTCAAGCATACGTTTAACTGCATTTAGAATCGCTCGATCTGAGAAGAATACAGTGGCAAAGGGAACAGGTACAATGGAACGAACGTGAGATGCGGCATGATGATACCATCCGAAGGTGCTGAAATAACAAATGCCTCCAGGTTTGAGGTGATCATATGCAACATTCAACATTTGAGTAGGGTCTTTTACGTGTTCCATGGAATCGATCAGTAGCGCAACGTCGTATAGCTCATTGTCCTGTGGTTTACCCTCGTCAACTTTCTTGAACTCAACTCTAGACCTTAACTCGGGATCTAGTCCTTTGTCCGCAAGTTGGCGTGCTTTTTCAATTTCGGGATGATTTATGTCAGTGCCTGTTATTTTGGTCACACCTTTTTTCGCAAGAAAACAGGTGCGTCCACCTAGTCCACAACCAATATCTATTACGCTTTTTCCTTCAATTTCCCCGTAGAGACTTGGGAATTTCCGGAAGTAGGCAGTTGAGGTTTCCATTTGCCAACGCCAGTAGGCTTCATCACTTGAGCCTCTACTGGACTCTTTTTTCTGCTTCGCTAGTTTGCGTTTATAGAGGTACCTGGCGATGTGGAAACAAAGATTCATCGTAGGTTATTGTCGAGCGTGGTTCACCAAATTGTGAAAATGATCTTCGAGTTTGTTTGTCCAACTTTCCCAGTTGTGATGAGATTTTATGTAGTTGTGAGCTTTTGCACCCATTCTTTCAGATTCAGAAGATTCCTTTAGTAGATTAATGACTGCCTGAGCAAACGACTTGGGGTTATCACGAAGTAAGAGCTCCTGACCATCCTTAACATGCAGTCCGGAAGCTCCTTCGGAAGTACTAACGATGGGCATACCAAGTGCCATGGCCTCGAGTATCTTGTTTTTCATTCCCGATCCCAGTCGAATCGGACATACGAAAATGGAAGATTTCCTTACTTCAGATGCAAGGTCTTCCACGAAGCCGCTGACTTTAACCCCTGAGAGTTGGTTCAGCTCCATCACTTCTGGTGTAGGGTCTCTACCCACTATTTCAAAGTGAACCTCTTTGATTTCTTTTTGAATTAAGGGAAGTATTTCTGAGCAAAACCACTTAACTGCATCCACGTTGGGTGAATAATCCATCCTACCAGTGAAGATAAGTTTACCCGGTTCTCTGACGCTATTCGGGTCAGGTGAAAAAGCTTCAAGATCGACCCCATTTTCGATCACATTAACTTTTTCAGGAGACAAAAAACTGCGGAGAACCTCTGCGTCTCTTTCGGACACGGTGCTGATTCCTTCAAATGTGCGGTAATTGTCTTGTTCGTATTGTTTGAGCTGAAATTTGCGATAGGTAAATTTTAGACCCTTCACAGATGATTTGGCTGATTTGGCCTTTGCAGATGCTCCCAGTGTCAGCGAGTCCGTGGCATCTAACCACATCGGTGTTCCTGAGAGTTCTTTTCCGTAGAATGCCATATAGCCCGGGGTCACGTAGACAAGATCCGGTTTGAGTTGATTGCGTTTTTCATTTAAAAGCACTTTCAATTCGGTTGAATCGTAATGACGACGAAAATGAGGTCTTACTCGGTCTAGTATCCAGTGTGGTTTTTGCGGTAACCGTTTGACTATTGAGACGCTGGCGAACAAATCTTCAGCTTCCTTCGCGTATTGAAGGTCTTGTTCTGATTCCTGAAACGACAAGAGATGTATTTTATTCTGAGTGGAAATTCGACTGAGCAACTCATATTGTCTCAACCGACCTCCTCCATGATTAGGAGGATAGGGGAGCTCAGCAGTTAGGACTAGGATTTTCACGATAGGAAATTCGAAAGTAGCCAAGTTTATCTTGGCCGAATTTTCGTCAGTTTACTTATGGTCTCAAATAGAGATTATAAACCATGTCTGGTTTGAACGCTGAAAAATTGAATTCAACTTCATTACCGTCACGATCATATGCACGCCCTTCATACTCGCTGGCATCGAGAAGTTCTTTGATTTTCAATACCTCTGCTTCAGGATCCTTGAACTCTGGCATGTGCAGCTCCAGGGCAATTTTGGGCTTTCGACTAAGAATCTTTTTACTACCCTCCAATACTATTCGTTCTGCTCCTTCCACATC
>JAKSBQ010000016.1 GCA_022361075.1 Opitutales bacterium
GGCGGGAAGAGACTGAAGTCCTTGTAGTAAGGCTTTTTGCGTTTGCGTTCGGTGACATTTGGATGAATGGCAAGACAACCTGCGTAGATCGTGCCTTTGAGGTTTTGGTTCTTCAAATACTTCAGGTCGAGCATGCCAAGCTCGATCTCAAAACCGCCTTTTTGCAAATTGCCACCGGTGACGAAGTGTCCATCTTGCCCATAAATGGTGGTCGATTCCATATTCAGTTGATGATCCAACCACTTCAAGCCTGCCAACCCGAGTAAGTCGCTCATGATTGCCTTGGCACGGTAAAAGTCGGTTGCTTCACGCTGCTTCCACTCCTTGAGGTCCGGATCTTCCTGAATGACAAAAGCGAGGCCCAGGCATTCCGTTACGCCACCTTTTCCAGTTTTATAGACGCGGCCCCACTCGAAGAATTTACCGTTTGAAAGTCCGTGGTTCTGGTTGGTTTTGAGAACCTCAACCAGTCCTGGAATCAGTGACGGACGTAGATGGGTTTGATCGGATGAAATAGGATTAAGCAGACGGAGAGGCCCGAATTCTCCTTTTTCTTTCTCGATCAACTCTGCATCGAGCAAGGTGTAGTTGTAAGCTTCTGAGAACCCGCGATCGCAAAGGTATTCCGCAGTTTTCTTACGGATCAGCCATTCACCAGAGTGCTCGCGGTTAAGTGCCTCGCTCACCACGGGCAGATCGGGAATCTTGTCGGTTCCGTAGATTCGAAGTGCCTCCTCGACCAGATCGATTGGGCGTTCCAAATCTCCACGGAAGGACGGAATAGTCGCTTTCCAGTCGGATGCATCTCCTTCGATTTCGATTTGCAGAGCCTCGAGGTTCTTGTGAATGAGCTCATCACTCATCTCAAATCCGCACTTTGCACGAATGTAGTCTGGAGTGAAGGAAATGACGGTGGGTTCCTTCGGGAAATCTCCTGCGATGATACTTTGTTTGCAGAGGGCGCCACCAGCAGTCTCGATGATCAAATCGAGCGCCCGGTAAGCTGCGAAAAGCACACTCTTCGGATCAATCCCACGCTCGAAACGGTAGGAACTGTCGGTGGAGAGCCCGAGTTCGCGCGAAGTCTTGCGGACATGGGTTTTGGAAAACCAAGCGGCTTCCAGAACGATATCGACGGTGCTTTCATCCACCTCGGCATCGATGGTTCCCATCACTCCGGCGATCACGAGTCCCTGTTTTTCATCTGCAATCAGAGTGTCATGCTCGCGGAGTTCGCGAACTTTATCGTCGAGAGTCGTCAGTTTTTCGCCCGCTTCAGCCTTACGCACGATGATCGCGTCACCGGAGATTTTCTTTGCGTCGAAGGCGTGCAGGGGTTGTCCGGTTTCGTGAAGCACGTAGTTGGTGACGTCGACCACGTTGTTGATTGGACGAAGACCGATGGCTTCGATGGCCGTCTTCAACCAGTCGGGACTCGGTGCGATTTTCACTCCCTTGATGAAATGCGCGGTGTAATAAGGGCAAACGTCGTCCGCTACTAGATTCACCTCCTTGATCAACCCGTCGGATGCCTTTTCATCGAAAGACTTTTCAGTGAGTTCGGTTGTGGGTGGATTAAATTGGAGTTGAAAATGCGCGGCTAACTCACGGGCAAGGCCGACGTGACTCAGGCAGTCCGGACGATTGGGTGTGATCTCGACATCGTAGACGACATCGTTCTCCGGGAAAACATCGTTGATGGGCGTCCCGATCTCCGGGCGTTGCTCGAGGATGAGCAATCCTTCATGATCTTCACCTAAGCCAAGTTCCCTCGCACTACACATCATACCCGCTGATTCGACTCCGCGCAGCTTTGCCTGCTTGATTTCGAATCCACCCGGAAGCACTGCGCCGAGGGTTGCCACCGGCACGCGGTCACCAACTTTGAAATTTTTCGCTCCGCAAACGATGCCTGCCGGGTTTGCCGGGTCTCCTGTGTTGACTTTACAGACGCTCAGTTTATCTGCGTTCGGGTGTTGTTCCTTTTCAAGAACCTCACCCACAATTACTTTAGCGAGGTCAGGCAGGCCCTTAGTTTCGATCCCCTCAACTTCGAAACCGATCAGCGTCAGGGCTTCATCGATCTCTTCTGGAGATTGATTCAGGTCAGGAACATAGCGTTTGAGCCATTCGTGTGAAATTAACATGTCAAAAGTCTTTCGGTAGGTTGTAAGGAATTAAGCGAACTGACGCAGGAAACGCATATCGTTTTGGTAGAAGTAACGGATATCATCGACGCCGGTCGCGATCATTGCGATGCGTTCGATACCCATGCCAAATGCGTAGCCCGAGTATTCTTCTGGATCCACTCCGACTGCTTCGAATACCTTTGGATCCACCATTCCGCAGCCCATGATCTCGATCCACTGTTTGCCAATTTTGCCAAGGTGTTCTGCTGAGAAATCCACTTCGAAACTCGGCTCCGTGTAAGGGAAAAAGTGGGGGCGAAAGCGAACCTTAGCACCAGCTCCGAGCATCTCCCTCGCAAAATAGTCGAGGATCGCTTTAAGGTCAGTGACTGTTACGTTTTTTCCAACGTAAAGCCCCTCAATTTGGTGAAAGTTTGCGGAGTGGGTTGCGTCAGCGGTGTCACGGCGGAACGTGCGACCTGGGGAAAGAATGCGAAGGGGAACCCCTTCTTTTAACATGGTGCGGATCTGCACACTGGACGTATGCGGGCGCATGACGTAGCGCTCCTGCTCTTTCTGTGGAATATTGCTGAAGGTCGCTTCATGTGGCATGTAGTAAGTGTCCTGCTCTGCGCGGGCCGGGTGCTCAGGTGGCGTGTTGAGTGCGTCAAAGCAGTAAAATTCTGTCTCCAGTTCGCTTCCGGACGCCACTGTGAAACCAACCTTTTCGAACACGTGAACGATCCGTTCCATGATTTGGGAAATCGGATGACGAGTCCCAAGATTGCCATCAGTTGTGGGCAGGGTGGGGTCGATTGCAGGACCCACCTTCGCCGCTAGTTCCTGGACCTCCAGACGCTCCTCAACTTCTGCAAAAATGGATTCGAGCTGTTGTTTGAGCTCGTTGATTTTCTTCCCGAAGACGGGTTTGTCTTCCTTGGGAAGTTTCCCCATTTGTCTTCTCAAACCTGTAAAGCTGCCTTGGGGTCCAACGAAGGTTGCTTTGAAACCTTCATAAGCACCTCTCGATTCGATCGAAGGAGCTTCTGAGTTAGCTTTGGAAAGAATGGTTTGAATGTCCTGGTCCATAAATGGAATGTTTTGCCTGTTGCTGGAACGGGTTGTTGAAAGTCGCAATCAAAAAAGATTCTGTCGGGAATTTCTAGTCTGAATATGGGATGGTGTTCTCTTGACAGCGGATTTCTCGGATTGATGGGATTTTTATTCTAGATTTATTATAGGTGCACAAAAAAGGCTCCATACTTTTTGATGGAGCCCGTTTTTAAATTGGATTGGTAATCTGAGATGGGCTTAAGCAGCCTTTTTCTCAAGAGCTTTCTTTGCTGTATCGATCAATTCCTTAAATGCATCAGGATTGTTGAAAGCAATCTCAGAAAGCTGTTTACGGTCGAGCTCCACGTTTGCAAGGGAGAGACCGTTCATAAATCGGCTGTAGTTGATGCCATTCGCGCGGCAAATGGAGTTGATGCGTACGATCCATAGCTGACGCATTTCTGTCTTTTTCTTGCGGCGATCGCGGTAAGCGAATTTTTCAGCACGCTCGACAGCATCTTTTGCGTAGCGGTAAAGGCGGGACTTATTTCCCCAATAACCCTTAGCTTTGCCCAGAACTTTACGTCTTCTGGCGCGTGATGCAGGTGAATTTCTTGTTTTTGGCATGACTTAAAGTGGTTGAAATTTTCGAGTCAGGTGACACAGCAGACTACAAGATTGCTTGCTTATACATTTCTGTGAACCCTTTGGACACAGATTGATCTTTCCCCATTGCTTTGAGTCGCTTGTGAGATTTGTTGCGTAGCAAGTGACGGTGTCCTGGCTTGCGACGAGTCAATTTTCCGCTACCAGTGACCTTAAAACGTTTTGCTACTGATTTTCTTGTCTTTTGCATGATTACCAATCTGTTAAAACCGTCCGATAATGAGATTTAGCAGCTCAAGTGCAAGTCGAATTTTAGGAAGTTTGGAAAAAAGTGTTGGCTCATCCCCCCTGTGAAGAAACAAGCAAGTTTGGCGAAAAAACACAAATGAAGCCTAAAGGTAACACGATGGTAATTTCGCGTTGTTAGAAAGAGCGCATTATGAAAAC
>JAKSBQ010000395.1 GCA_022361075.1 Opitutales bacterium
ACGCGGGTGCAGACCGTGCTGTGGTCCGAGGATGATATGATCACAATCCTCGCGGGCAGCATCCGGCACGGCGAGTTTGCACGTTCGGTCTATCGCCTCGATCTCGCCGACGAGGAGCGACGCAGTCGGTTTGAAGCTACGGACGATGAAGACGTGCTCGGGATCTCGCTTTCGCCGGGCGGTACCCGCGCGTTGTTGTGGACCTCGGAGGGCGTCGAGGTGCGCGATTACGCGACGTGGGATGTCGATACACGGATCGAACACCCCGACGTGGTACACGCGTTGTGGCAGAGCGAACGTCGGATCGTGGTGGGCGGTCGACACCGAGTCGAACAGGTCGACCTCGGCCAAGCGGGGAATCCGGCGACGCTCCTTGCGTTTTCCCAGGTAGAGCAGTACGGATACAACCGCGACAGCGCGGCGATCGAAGTCGTGTCGTACGGGATGCGGTATCGCCTCGGTGAATCCGGCTGGGAGGAGATCGACGAGCTTGCCGTGCGGGAGGCGGGAGTCGCGAGCGAAGAATTTCGCGTCTACCTCGAAAATCTCTCGAGCGGGAGCTATCGTAATATGGTGATGGTGCGCAACGTCTCCTCATTCGGAACCGATCCGCTCTTTCCGCGACCGCAGCGACGGTACGAGCCGTTTCCGGCGGAGGACGATCCGATCGATCTCACAAACTTTTCACACGGATCGCGTATACGTCGTCGTGAGGTATCGTTTGTGTTCAATGCGATCGACTCGGTATCCGGCTTGACCGAGATCCTCAACACGCTCGCGCAGTACGAGATCCGTGCGACGTTCTTCGTCAACGGAGATTTTATCCGTCGACACCCCGGCGCGGTGCGCGAGATCGCCGAGAGCGGTCATGAGGTGGGCAGCCTCTTTTACACCTACTTCGACATGGCGAGCGGTCGCTTCCAGATCACCGGTGAGTTTATCAAGCAGGGGTTGGCGCGCAACGAGGACGAGTACTTTGAGACGACCGGTCGTGAGCTCTCGCTGCAATGGCACGCGCCGTATTACTTCGTCAATCCCGAGATCATCGCCGCATCGCGCGAGATGAACTACGCGTATATCGGGCGCGACGTAGACAGCCTCGACTGGGTACCGACGCGAGATGAGAACGGTCTTTCGCGCCTGTATCGCGGCGCCGCCGATATCATCGAGGCGGTGATCGATGAAAAACGCCCGG
>JAKSBQ010000158.1 GCA_022361075.1 Opitutales bacterium
AGAGGAGAAACTTGAGAAGTTTTCAGGGAAGGAAATGTCCCGAGGTGGGTTTTTGAATGCACTGATCAATTCGCAGGTGTTTGTGTTGTCCGATCACAGTGAGAAATGTAGTCCCGAACATTGTGATTCGATGGCAGGCTCCGGAGGGTGTCGCAATCTTTTAATCTTCACGTCCTTCACTCAGACAAAAAAGCGATTGAGAGGTGGAGGAAACAAATTTAGTGAGGTTCACATCATCAAGGCAAAAGAGTGGGTGTTGTCTTTAGGCAATTCAGAAGGGATTGTAGTTAACCCAGACTCCGCGATTACCGTTGAGTTCTTCCCGGATGATATCCAGAAGCTCAAATTTGAGCTGAGTTAAACCTTTTCCGTGCCCACGTTCAGACACACTGGTTTTTCTCAAGTTCGAGTCGAAGTGATGAAGGGAGACATCACTCGAGCAGATACTGACGCAATTGTGAATGCTGCCAACAGTTCTCTGCTCGGAGGCGGGGGAGTGGATGGAGCAATTCATCGGGCGGCTGGTCCCGAACTTCTTGAATATTGTCGAGGCCTGAATGGTTGTGAGACCGGGCATTGCAAATCAACTCCTGGGTTTAAGCTTCTTGCGAAACACATCATCCACACGGTAGGGCCGATCTGGAAGGGCGGTAATGAAAAGGAAGCTGAACTGCTGGTTTCGTGTTACGAGAATTCGATCAGAGAAGCTGATAGACTCGGTGTTGAGAGTATCGCCTTCCCGGCGGTCAGTTGCGGGATCTATAAATTTCCCAAGGTTCAGGCGACTGAAATTGCTTTGAGCACGTGTGTGAAGTCATTCCAGTTTTGCGAAAACCTTAGACGTCTCGTTTTTGTCCCTTTTGATGAAGAAATGCTTGAGATCTACCTGAATTCGATCTCCGCTCAACCTGCTTTCACACCCGAGTGAACCGCCGCTATCGAAAACGTTAAACCTTTGTGCGAGACGGAAGTGAACCCGGCGTTTTCCAATTCCTTCGCGACCTCGGCCTTTGTGGGGAATTGTTCGATACTGGAGCCCAAATACTCATAGGCGTTTTCGTTTCCTGTGATTGCTCCGGAAATGGTCGGAATGACGTGTTTGAGGTAAAAGTAATAAAGACCCCGAAGCCATTTGTCGGGTTGGGTGAACTCCAGGACGAAAAGACTTCCTCCGGATCGAAGCACCCGAAGCATTTCCGTTAGACCTTTGTGGCGATCAGCTAGGTTGCGAAGACCAAAAGAGATGGTTATCGAGTCAAAAGAGTCGTCTTCAAAAGGTAAGTCCAGGCAATCCCCCTGGCGGAACTGAATGATTGAAGCGCTCTTTTTTTTTGGTTTTTTGATTTCTGCCATGTCTAACATCGGTTGGCAGAAATCCAGCCCCACAATGCTCTCAGCCGATCTCACTTTTTTCGCCAATGTGAACGCAACATCTCCACTGCCGGTTGCCAGATCGAGAAGCTGTTTCGGCTGTGTCGCGTTGACTCTCCTTGCCAGGTAGTTGCGCCAAAGCACATCGACGCCTGAACTCATGACTCGGTTTGCGCGGTCGTAGCCGGGAGCGATGTCGCTGAAGAATTCGTTTACCGCTTTCGGGTCGGGCATGGTCAAACAGGGTCGCTGGATTCGGAATCGCTCATTTCTGGCTCCTCGGTTTGCTCTTTCTTTTGCTCGAAGCTATCGACCACCCACTTGGAGATGCGCCCGTCAGGGTTCTCGATAAAATCTTTGTCGATCTCGAATCGACGTTGATCCGTGTTGCGGGAAACGATCTTGAGCCCGTGTTGTGCGTCCTTGAACTTGTCTTCACACAGGGAACGGATCGTTTTTTCCGCCTGCTCTGACTCCTTAACGAGTTGAGCGATGGCACTGTCAGAGAAAGAAAGATCGAGATCGAATTCGTTCTTAAAATGCTGCGCGAACCGTTCGACATCCTGCCGATGTACCTCTGCCATAAGGTGAAGGTTTTCATCAAGCAGTTTACCTAAAGCGTCCTGTGGGTTTTGCAACGTATCCACATCCACCTCAAACTCCTTGATACCCGTGGAAGGAAGCTCGTATTTAAAATCGCGGAAGAGACGTTCCAGGACGGTCAATATTCCTCTGGCACCTGTCTTTTGATTGTGCGCTCTTTTTGCGACCTCCATGATGGCTTCTGCAGACATTTTGAAATCGATATCGAAGCCGTCAAAATCGCGGTGATATTGGCGAAGGATACTTCCTTCTGAGGTTGTCATGATTTTAGCCAAATCCTCCACAGAAAGTGGGTCACAGGAAACACGAACGGGCAGTCTTCCCACAAACTCGGGCTCAAAACCGTAGTCGATGAAGTCGCGGGTCTCTACCTTTTGCAGTGCCTTGCTGATCGCGTCCTCCGTGTTTTCCAGTTTGGCGTCGAATCCGATTTGCGTGACATTGAGCCGCTTGTTGACCGCTTCGCCAAGTTTATCAAAAGCGCCGCTAACGATGAACAGGATGTTTTTCGTGGAGATGTTGCCTTTGTCTTTGCTCCCTCCACCCATCATCGCCTGCATTTGAGCCATGATGTCTGTTGGGCTGAATGGACTCACTTCCGTGTCTTCCATAATCTTCAGTAAATTGATCTGAACCCCCCGGCCGGAAACATCCTTACCTCCTTCTTTGCCCGAACCTGCGATTTTATCGATTTCATCGATGTAGATGATACCGTATTGTGCGAGTTCGACATTTCCGTTTGCGACCTTGACCAAATCACGAACGAGATCCTCCACATCGGAGCCGACGTAGCCAGTCTCCGAAAACTTTGTGGCGTCTGCCTTCACAAAGGGTACGCCAATTAGTTTAGCGATGTTACGCATGAGGTAGGTCTTTCCTACACCGGTCGGTCCGAGTAGAAGAATGTTCTGTTTGTGATATTCTTCTTTAGAGAGTGAAGCGTCCTCGATGCACTTGCGCACGTGATTGTAATGATCGCAAATTGCAACAGACAGGACCTTCTTCGCTACGCTTTGACCAATGACGAATCGATCCAGGTAATCTGCGATTTCCTTTGGCTTCAGATTGAACTGCCTGATCTTTTTGAGAATGGCTTCGTCCTTCGCTTTTTGATTCTGTTTTTCCTGAGTGGCATCTGCCCCTGACTTAGGGTTACGCATGCCAGGTCCAAAAAATGGTGACACTCCGACTGAGACGTTTTTGCCTTGAAACATCTTCTCAAGTTGCTTCTGTAGATCGTCTATCGGGTTTTCTTTATCCTTTTCGTCCATAAAACGTTTGACACTTATCGGTTCTCTATCTTGTTTCTATAAGGGTTTCAGAGTGAATCATTAAGGTAATTTCCAAAAACTAGTTTTCATGCCTTCAAATCTAACTAAACGGGATATCGTACTGGAAATTTACGAGAAAACAAATTTCCCTCAAAAAGAAGTCAAGGAAACAGTCCAAATGACTTTGGATGTGATTGCAAAAGCAATCGGTGAAGGCCGAAACGTTGAACTTCGTAATTTTGGGGTGTTTCAGATCCAGCAACGGAAAGCTAGGGTAGGCCGTAACCCGAATAAGCCTGAAACTGATGTGGTGATTCCCAGTCGTGCGGTGATCAAGTTCAAAGCAGGAAAAGAACTTAAAGCTCTTCTCGAAGATTTGGACATGGACAATCTGGATTGATCCTGATTTCAGAAGTCACCTAAATTTCTTCACCACTAAAATTCGGCATTGCCAATTTTGCGGGATTCTCCAGAGACTTTCTAGCTTATGTTTGAAGCATTACCGGGATTTAGAGAGTTTTATCCAGAGGATTTTTCCAGACGATTGGGTTTATTCGATTCGTGGAGAAGGTCTCTGGAGATCTGCGGATTCAGTGAGTATGATGCAGGAGTTCTAGAGCCACTTGATTTGTATAAGGAGAAGTCAGGTGAGGAAATCGTTGAACAGCTTTTCCATTTTGTTGATAAAGGTGACCGGAAAGTAGCCCTTCGTCCTGAGATGACTCCGACTCTTGCCCGGATGATCGGTGCCAAGGCGAATGCACTTCGTCGTCCGGTGAAATGGTTTAATATTGGTGACCACTTTCGTTACGAACGCATGCAAAAAGGTCGCACGCGATGTTTCACCCAACTGAATGTCGATATCTTAGGTGATGCGGGAGTGACTGCGGACGTGGAAGCAATCTATTCGTTAATATTGGTCTGTAAAAGGTTGGGTCTAACAGGCGAACAATTCGTGATCCGTCTCAGTGATCGTGACATTTGGCTGCTCGCACTCGAAACTGCGAACATACAGGAAGATCTCAGACCCCAAGTTCTCGGGGTCATCGACAAAGTGGAGCGGATGTCTGACGAACAGAGTATCGAAGCGTTGGAGAAACTGATCTCTGGACGATCGAAGGAACTGTTTGATGTGATTCAAAGCATGTTTGCCGTTGAAAGCCTTGACGGGCTGAAAAGTTGGTTCGACGGGAGGGAAAACGTAGCCGACGAAATCCGGGAAAGGATCGCGAGCCGGCTGGAAGAATGGCGCGACCTTTGGGAGCAGCTCAACAAGTTGGGTTGTGGAGAATTTCTCAAACTTGATTTCACGATTGTTCGTGGGCTGGCCTACTACACAGGGTTTGTTTTTGAAGCTTTTGAAAAGGGACGAAGGGCTCGCGCGCTTGCTGGAGGAGGACGCTATGATCATCTGATTGAGAAACTTGGTGGCCCTGATTTTCCGGCCGTGGGTTGGGCGATGGGTGACGTGACGATGACTGATTGTTTGGACCATCATGGGCTATTACCCAGCCACGAAACCCCAATTCGAGTTTTTGCGGTGATGGAAGATGAATCCCGGGAAACCGCCATGAAAATCGTAGCGAAGCTCCGTGAGAGTGGAGTTTCCATGGTTTACTCCCACAAGAAGGCTGGGTTTGGAAAACAACTCAAGGAGGCAACTCAGTGGAATTGTCAGTATGCGCTCGTGATGGGGAGCTCTGAGATGGCGATAGGGAAAGTACTTGTCCGTAACCTCGAAGATCGATCAGAAGAGTCAATCGGGATTAACTATCTCGTCCAGCACTTCAAGAAACTCGGTTTGGCCGTATAATTCGTGAAAACGTCCTAAGCTGAATGCTCATACATGTCGTAGATTTTGAGGGTAGCAGTAGATGTGGAGTGATCGAGTTCGGAATAGTCACTCTGGATGGAGATCAGATTATTGATACCAGAACTTCTCTCTGCCGAGCGAACGCACCTATTTTACCTAAGGACTCGCTCTTGCATGGAATTCGAAATGAGTCTCTGGAGAACCGGGAATCGTTCGATACCTGCGAAGGATTGTTTTTTGCCATGAGAAAAAATGGCGTCTTCGCTGCGCATCACGCACCTGTTGAGGACGGATTTCTGTCCCGTTACTGGACGGTTGCTCCTTCGACTCACGTGGAATTACCGAGTAATCTGAGACGTCCGGGATCCTGGGGACCATGGATCGACACCTGCAAGCTCGCGAAGGAAGTTTGGAAGGGGTTGGAAAGCTATTCTTTGACGGAGCTCGTCAAATACTTCGATTTTGAACCGCGTTTGAAGGAATTCTCTTCAAAATATTGTCCTGAGGATAGGCGATTTGCGCATTGTGCACTTTATGATGCGCTAGCTTCTGCGATGCTTATCAATCTCATCCGATCTGAAACTGAATGGGAGGATCGGCAATTGATCGAAGCTTCGTCGAGCGGAAACCGTTCAAGTTCCGCTCAAAGCCAAGAGGAATGGAATTTATAAACAACGGTTTTATTCGGAACCGTATTGTTTGATCTTGTCTATTTTCTTGGTTTTTACCTTTCCATCCATCTTCACATTTACCATGCGAGGATCATCGGCTGAGGTTTGAAACACGAAGTTCCACATACCGTCTTCATGCACGTTGGCGGAACCTGAGACTAACGTGACGTTTAAACAGTAGTGATCGAGACGGTCCTTTTGGGTCAGTTTGTTTTGGGCTTCGATGATCGCCGCCTCGAGTGGAATGGGCGGGGTGACGGTGTCGGGCCAGGAAATTTGGCTATTGATTGAGAGTTTTTTGATTTTTTTAACGCTGATCATGCGGTCCATCCGAACTGCGACAGAATATGTGTCTCCGAGCTCGGTACGGTAACTCATCAACCAGAATCCGTTGCGCGTGGTTCCGTCTTCACCATTTAATAGAGTAGCGTTGAGGCAGTAGACCGGATCGTCTTCGACTTTACCGATTTCGATTGTAGCGATACGGGCGGCTTCTTCGATCTTTACAGTCTGTTCCACTTTGTCCGGCCAGATGTCGACGCTGAGGAGTTGTTGAGCGAAAATTAGAACTCCGGTAAGAGCTCCCAAAGCAATACGAGTTTTTAAAAGATTCATTCTGAAAACACTATGTTGGGGGATTAGAGTCTTGTAAACCCGATAACGATCAAAAATAGTTGAGGTTTGCTTAAGCAGGGAGGAAAAGAATAAAGGTAAACCTAAAATTATGCTTGCAAAAGATTTCGGGAAGCCTAATTTCAGCTCCTTTTTATTCGAAGTATAACGGTAATCAGTAATGCCCACAATCAACCAGCTTGTTAATCGTCCGAGACGTCTGATCAAAGCGAAATCGAAATCTCCCGCTTTGAAGGGTAATCCATTTCGAAGAGGCGTATGTGTACAGGTAATGACTCGTACTCCTAAGAAACCAAATTCCGCTATCCGTAAAGTTGCGAAGGTGCGACTGACCACAGGAATCGAAGTTATTGCTTACATTCCGGATGAAGGACACTCGCTACAGGAACACAGTATCGTGCTCGTTCGTGGTGGTCGTGTGAAGGACCTTCCGGGTGTGCGTTACCACATCGTTCGTGGAACACTTGACTGTCAGGGCGTGGAAAAGCGTCGTCGCAGTCGTTCCAAGTATGGAGTGAAGAAGCCAAAAGCTGAATAGTCGTATAACTGAAAATTTTTCCGAATCATGTCCAGACGTAGACAAGCAGAAAAAAGACCAGTAACTCCGGATCCTCGATACCAGAGCACATTGGTTGCGAATTTGATTAACATGGTGATGCTGTGCGGTAAGAAATCTATCGCTCAGAAAATCGTTTATGGTGCATTTGAACTTGTGAGCGAGAAGCTCGAAAAGGGCGACCCAATTGATTTGCTCATTGGCGCTCTCGAAAATGCACGTCCGAAACTTGAGGTGAAAAGCCGTCGTGTAGGTGGTGCAACTTACCAGGTTCCCCTTGAGATCCCATACGAGCGCCAACAAAGTTTGGCATTCCGCTGGATGGTGAATGCAGCTCGTACCCGAAAGGGAAAACCCATGCGTGAGGCTTTAGCAGACGAAATCGTAGATGCGTATAACAATACTGGATCTGTGGTTCGTAAGAAGGAAGAGACTCACAAAATGGCTCAGGCGAATAAGGCGTTTGCCCACCTTCGCTGGTAGAAGCTCCCTGAGTTTCTTTCTTTTTTTGTTCTTTCCAAGGTTTACTTAATTTATGTCCCAAGTGGCACCATCATTGTCTAGTGCGAATGCGCCGGAGAGGAACACTCCTCTCGAATACACCCGAAATATCGGGATCGCGGCGCATATTGATGCTGGAAAGACCACTACCACCGAGCGAATGCTCTACTACACAGGTGTGGTTCACAAGATTGGAGAAGTTCACGAAGGGACGGCAGTAACCGATTGGATGGAACAAGAGCGTGAACGTGGTATCACGATCACATCAGCAGCAATTTCCTGTGAATGGACGAACGAACAAGGTCCGTTCGAGGGTATCAAGCACCGGATCAATATCATTGATACTCCAGGTCATGTGGACTTCACCGCGGAAGTGGAACGTTCACTTCGTGTACTTGACGGAGCAGTGGCTGTCTTTTGTGCGGTAGCAGGAGTGCAACCTCAGTCTGAGACGGTGTGGCGCCAGATGGATAAATACCATGTACCACGCATCGCGTTCATCAACAAGATGGACCGAATCGGAGCGGATTTCTACGACGCGATTGAAAGCATGAAGTCCAAGCTTGGTGCGAATGCCCATCCTCTTTTTTTACCGATTGGTGCAGAGGAGTCTTTTAAAGGTATCGTAGATCTCGTTCAGGAAAAAGCGTTTGTTTACGATGAATCTGATCCACTTGGAGTGAAAGTGGATGAAGTTGCGATTCCTGAAGACATGCAGGCGGATTTTGAGCAATATCGTGAGTCTTTGATCGAGACTCTTGCAGACTATGATGATGACCTTGCTCACAAATATCTCGAAGGGGAACACATAGAAGCTCCAGAGCTCATGCTTGCGGTACGCAAGGCGACTTCTTCGTTAAATTTCGTGGGTGTGATTCCCGGCACCGCCTTTAAAAACAAGGGTGTTCAGAGTTTGCTGGACTCCATCGTTTCCTACATGCCGAGTCCGTTGGATGTTCCGCCGATGAAAGGTGAAAGGGAATCTGGTCACGAGGTAGAAATTTCACCGGACGATTCAATTAAAATTACGGGTCTGGCGTTCAAGTTATGGAACGATCCATACGTCGGAAAACTAGTATTTTTCAGAGTCTATTGCGGAAGACTTAAAAAAGGTTCTGTCATGTGGAATCCGCGTACTCGAAAGACCGAGCGCATCAGTCGCCTTTTGATTTTAAAATCCGACAGTAGAGAAGATGTGGACGAGGTTTTCTCGGGAGACATCTGCGCGTTGGTGGGGGTTCGTGAGGTAGTGACCGGCGATACGCTTTGCGCAAAAGGTTTGGACATTCGCTTAGAGCCACCTACGTTCCCTGAGCCTGTAATTTCACTTTCGATTGAGCCAAAGACGGTTGCTGATCAGGAAAAAATGGCGGTAGGCCTGCAGCGATTGGCTGAGGAGGATCCGACTTTTACAGTTTCCACCAATGAGGAGACCGGTCAAATCATCATCGCGGGAATGGGTGAACTTCACCTGGAGATTATCCGTGATCGATTGCTTCGGGAGTTCAAGGTAGAAGCAGACTCGGGCAAACCGATGATCGCTTACCGCGAAACCATTTCTGCAGAAGCAACAGCTGAAGGTAAGTTTATCCGGCAGTCCGGTGGTAAAGGCCAGTATGGGCACGCAGTCATCAAGATTTATCCGAGAGAACGTGGCGAAGGGATCGAGATCGTTGATAGGATCACAGGTGGTGTGATCCCAAAAGAGTTTATCAAGCCAACATTGGATGGGATTGAGGAGGCTGCAAACAACGGTGCGGTCATCGGATCTCCGGTGGTGGATTTTAGAGTCGAATTAGTTGATGGTTCATTCCACGAAGTCGACTCGTCGGAAATGGCATTTAAAATGGCTGGAATCTTTGCTTTCCGCGAAGCGCTAAATCAATCTCAGCCAATTCTGCTCGAACCGATGATGAAGGTTGAAGTGACTTCGCCTGAAGAATTTCAGGGCGATGTGATGGGAGATCTCAATCGTCGCAGAGGGCAGATTCAAAACATGGACTCTAAGAAAGGGCTCAGCATCATCAGTGCTTCTGTGCCTCTTGAGACTATGTTCGGTTACGCAACCGACGTGCGTTCCCTGAGTAAGGGTCGCGCGAGTTACTCAATGGAGCCCTCTCATTTTGAGGAAGTTCCACCTGCATTAATTGAAAATATCAAACAAACTTCTTATTAGTTAACAAAAGGGTTTTAGATGAAACAACCAAAGATCAGAATCAGACTCAAAGGCTTCGACTATCGTGTCATCGATCAGTCTACGAGTGAAATCGTTGAAACCGCGAAGCGTTCGGGTGCTCGTGTGGCCGGGCCAATCCCTCTACCGACTCGTGTTGAAAAATTTACGGTGCATCGTTCGCCGCACGTGAACAAGAAGGCGATGGATCAGTTCGAAATGCGCACTCACAAGCGCCTGATCGACATCATGGAACCCACGGCGGCAACAGTTGACGAGCTCAAGAAGCTCAACCTACCTGCGGGTGTAGACATCACGATCAACGTGTAAGCTACTGATTTATATTTTCTCCAAAAAGGGAAACGGGCATTGATTGTTCGTTTCCCTTTTTGTTTTTCACCGACGGGAGAGTGCAACTCACCGAAAAGCCGAAGTGAAATTCTCAGGAAATGTGTAGTGCATAGTCCCTATACCTAGACTAAAATCATGCGTTTACTCATTGTTGAAGATGACGAACGAATCGCATCTTACCTCAAAAAAGGACTACGAGAAGAAGGTTTCACTATCGATCATGCCTCCAATGGTGAGGAAGGTCTCGACTACGCCATAAGCGGGGACTACACCGCTGTGATTATGGAGGTCGCGCTTCCCGTTATGGACGGGATCACAGTGATCCAGCAAATGAATTCCTTCGGAGTCCTTACACCAACTCTCTTCTTGAGCTCCAGAAACAGTGTCCAGGATCGAGTGAAAGGACTTCAGGCCGGAGCTGATGACTACTTAATCAAACCCTTTGCGTTTTCAGAACTCATTGCCCGGATTCGAGCGGTTATCCGCCGATCCAAACCTATAGAAGAAAAGAGTGTGTTAAAACTCGACACTCTTACAGTGGATCTTGCTCGCAGGAAAGTGATGCGAGAGGAAGATTTTATTGAATTGCAACCTCGTGAATTTGAGTTGCTGGTCTTCCTCATGCAAAATGTGGGTCGGGTCGTCTCAAAAACGATGATCATGGAAAGCGTGTGGAATTATAATTTTGATCCTCACACGAATGTCGTGGAGTCGAGAATTTGTCGACTCAGAGACAAGTTGGATCGGGATTACCATCGGAAATACATCACGACGATCCGGGGAGTAGGATACAAGATGATCTAAAAAATGACCGGATGGTCATTTAGTCATTCCGGAATATTACCATTTGATAATTTTTAACCGCCGTACGCTGACCAATCCGTCATCCGGCAGTCATCTTCCGGTAATGTCGCACCGGATATTATTGGGGTATCCATTTTGTCTCCTTAAGCACTTTTCCCCTGTCTGGGATATACCTTGTGCCTCCTGGACAGGGAAATTTCAGCACTCCCTTTTTTAAGAGGACGAACCTCTCAAAAATAAACCCCAATAATATATGAATCAAAAACTACTACAGGCAAAAATCTTGCGGTGGCTAAGCATAGCTCCGCTCGTCTTTTTCCAGATGATTCTGAATTTGTCCGCTCAGGACGAATTGGACCTGGATGAAGATGTGTATGAACTCTCACCATTTACGATTGAAGCTGAAGAGCAGGGGTGGGTAGCCACTCAAACTTTGGCTGGAAGTCGTTTGAGAACCGACTTCAAGGACATCGCTGCTCAGGTGGAAGTGTTGACTATGGATTTCATGGATGACTTCGCGCTTACATCAGTAAATGAAGCAGCGATTTATTCCGTGAACATGGAAAACTCAGTCGATGCCATCACTGGAAATGGGCTAGGCGGAAACAATAATAATATTCGCATTCGTGGTCTTGGAGTTCCGACAAACTCGAAGGAGTTTTTTGCGAGTTTACTTCGTTCAGACAATTACAATCTGGAACGTGTGACCGTATCCTCAGGACCCAGTTCCATTCTTTTCGGAACTGGTTCTCCCGCAGGTGTGATCAATACGACTTTGAAAAAAGCGTTTTTCAACGATCTGAACAAACTGACTGTTCGTCTGGATACACTCGGATCCCAGCGTTTTGTATTCGATGCCAATAAAGTCCTTGTAGAGGATAAGCTGGCTGTACGAGCCATTGGTCTGTTCAACGAGCAACGGTTTGATGAAAAGCCGGCATTTGATCGTTCCAAACGTTGGTACGTCGCCGCGACCTACAAGCCTTTCGAGAATACGACCGTTCATGCGTCGTTTGAAGATTTTGAACGCGAACAACGGACTCCTTCACGGGTTTACGTGTTTGACGGTGGCTCAATTGACCTCTGGAACCAATATGGTCGTCCGTTGTTGAATAATGACTTGGCCTGGCAACAAGCTGGCCGTCCAACGAATGTTTTTGCGGATCAAACGAACGATATCGTGGTCAATCGTGGAAATCAGGCTCCAACATGGATCCTCAATGGAACAGGTAGCGAGGGAATGCACTCTTGGTGGGGCTCAATTGAGTTCGGAGGACCAGAGGACCGAAACTCTGTTAATCCCCTGAATCAGGAAGCAGATGGCTGGACGTTCCTTGACGAACGATACATTCCTGCGGATATCAATACCGCCTACAATCAAGCCACGATTTTCTACGGGGAGGCCGTGAATCTTAATCTTCAGCAGAAGCTTCTTGAAAACCTTTATCTTGATATTGCTTATCAGGCTGAAGAGCTATTTCAACATAGCGATAGTGCCATGTCCTACATTGACACGGTAACATTGGAGGTTGATGCCAATATGTATCTGCCTGATGGTGTAACTCCAAATCCGAACGCGGGTCGTTACTATTTCGAGGGAAATCATGGTTTCACGAAAGGAGAGCAATACAGTGAGGACTCTCGGGCGGCTTTGTCCTACGAGTATGATTTTGCAGAAAAGCACCAGGAAAACAAAATTCTGAAATGGTTGGGAAGGCACCGGATGGCAGCGTTGGTTTCATCTGCATGGACTGAACAACGTCAGCAGGGACTTCAGTACCGCATCGCACCACGACTAACTGAGCAGGGTGCTTTGTACCCGAATATCCCGAATGTTAACTTCATCAGTCCTTATCAGCTTAATCCTGATGGATCTCCTGTGGTGGATGCCGACGGCAATTTTGTTAGAGCGAACGGTCGCCCACGGTTCGTAAATCAAGCACGTAACCGAATTCGTACTCGGTATTATGTCGGAGATGGACATTGGATTCCCAACAATAATTTTACCGATGGAGATATTATCACAATTACGGATCACGATGGTGAATCCTGGGCGATCGATCCAATCAATACAGGGTTCTACAACGAGCAAGGGCAGCGTTTGGTAAATCAAGGCTTCTCTCCAGAAGGTAAGCAAAAGCAGGAAACGGTTCAGTTTTCGTATCAAGGATACCTGTGGGAGGATCGAATCGTGGCAACTTATGGTTGGAGAAAGGATATGGTTCGAGCATCGAATCTGATCAATGCTAGTGTACGAGACGATTGGACTGGCATGCGTCCTTACTATTGGGATCTGGATTGGGATGGATGGAGTGAAGCCCAGACTGGTATCACTGAAACGATAGGCGTGATTGCAGCTCCGTTGAGAGACATTATCGATATTCCGGCAGTTAGCGACATTGTTTTCTTTTACAATGAGTCTTCCACATTCCAGCCGAACGTAAATTTCTACAGTCCGCAGGGGCGTCAATATCCTGGTGCGCTGGGAGACGGACACGATTACGGTGTGCGTCTGGAATTGTTCGACGGCAAATTCACTTTGCGTTGGAATGAATACGAAAACACTCAAGGACCGATTCGTGCGGCTAACACACCCTTCAACCGTCACCGTTGGGGAGTTGGTGGAATCGTCAATAGAGTTGGAAACCTATGGTCGGGTCTCAATCTTGAGGAAGTCGCAGGAGTCAGTAATGACTACGTTTACAACACCAGAGGAAATGGGGATCCCTATTGGATGGTGTCGTTCACCAAGGCGAAAGGACGTGAAGTTTCTGTAGACTGGAGAGTCACCGACAATCTGGATATCCGCTTTAACTACACTGAAATGGATGTCGTCGAAAGTGACATCGGGCTCGAATGGTGGGAATGGGAAGACAACTTCGTCGAAATCGTGTCGCGGATGTCCGTTCCCGAAGGTGGTGAAAACAACCCCACTGACATTGATGGAGATGGTGTTGTAGGCACCTGGACCTGGGATACTGCCTGGTTTGCGAATAACAACAATGAAACTCTAGCCGCGAGATGGGCCCGTTTGGTGGATCCGGGGGGAAGCCTTGGAAGAGCACTGATCGAGGCACTTGACGGACAGTCCAATGAGTTTGTTCGCGCCCAACGTGCAAACCTGAATTGGAACTACCGCTTCAGTGATCGTCTCAAAGGCTGGAGACTCGGAGGTGGTATTCGTTGGAGACCGGCTCCTCTGGTATCCTACGGCGCAACCGTTCTTGAGGGCGGGGCAACTGCACCAGATCTTGAGCACAAAATCTACGGTGACGATGAAACTAAGCTAGACTTAAGTGTCGGTTACAATGGATCGTTTGAATTCCCTTGGCTGGGCGAACGAGACTTCAATGTGAGTCTGAACATCCGGAACGTTACCGAACCAGGTCCAGCTCCTCAGCTTAAGGATGTCGAAGGAAACCCTATTCGCATGATCCGTCCCGAACCGCGCAACTTCATCCTGCAGTTCGAAATGGATATCTAATTTATGCGGTCAGCAATTCTGTATAAAACCAAAGGTAAGGTATGTCTTATAGTGGTAGTAGGGAACCCGATTAAGTCCGCAATGTGTGTAGTGCATTGTTCCTGAAAAGGATTACCTTCGAAATGGGTCGGCCGGTTCTTGTAGTTGGAGCCGGCCTCTTTGTTTTTTGAGTTTTTACCAAAGAAAAATGGGTGAATTTCAGCGTTCGGACAAAAACCAAAAAAAGTTCAAATAGGGGCTTGATTTATTTTTTCGGCGTGTTTTAATCCGACGTTTTCACATTTAAATACAACTAAAGCAGGTCTACTCGAAACGGCCTTTAAAAGCCACCTGCCGCTTAGCTATGAACGTAAGTCTATTAGGTAAAAAAATAGGAATGACACAGGTATTTGGCGACGACAATCGTCTTTACCCGGTCACTGTTGTCCAAGTTGGACCCTGTCCCATCACCCAGATCAAGACTGTTGAAAAAGACGGCTACAACGCCGTTCAAATTGGTTACGGTGAACAAAAGGAAAGCCGACTTTCCAAAGCAGAACTTGGGCACCTTAAGGGATCAAAAGCCGGAGCGCTTTCTCACCTTAAAGAATTTCGAGTTGACGATGTCAGCGAATTTAATCTTGGCGATGTATTGACGGTCGAGTCCTTCAAGGAAGGGGATAAGATTGATATCATCGGCACCACTAAAGGTCGTGGTTTCCAGGGCGTGGTTAAGCGCTATAATTTCGCAGGTGGTCCTGCAAGTCACGGTTCCATGTTCCACCGTCGTGGTGGTTCTTACGGTATGTGTCAATGGCCAGGTCACGTGATCAAGGGTAAAAAGATGCCTGGTCACATGGGAACCGTTCAGCGCACCGTGCAAAACCTACAAGTCGTGAAAGTGATTCCTGAGAAGAACTTGCTCCTTATTAAAGGGAGCATGCCTGGCTTCAATGGAGCGTTAGTAACAGTTCGCACCGCGATTAAGAAAAAACGCGCACAACAAGCTGCTTAACAGAGGAAAGGGTGACGCAAGATGAAATTTAAACTTTATACACCTGACGCTTCGGCATCTTCCGATAAGGAAGTTTCAGAATGGCCGGAGCTCGAAGGCGACAAAGGCATTCAGGCTCTTAGGCAGTATGTTCTGGCTGTGCGTAACAACAAACGCCAGGGAACTGCCAGCACTAAGACTAAAGCTGAAGTTAGCGGAACGGGTAAGAAGCCTTTCCGCCAAAAAGGAACTGGTGGAGCACGTCAAGGTTCACGCCGCACTGTGATCTGGCGCACTGGTGGAGTTGTTTTTGGTCCTAAGCCACGTGACTACTCCGAGAAGGTTAATAAGAAGATGAAAAACCTGGCTCTTCGCCGCGCTCTATTTGAACGTGCGAACGACGGTAAGGTTGACCTAATCGAGAAATTTGAAGCTGCAGAAGCTAAGACAAAGGCAGTTAACGAAATCATCAACAAGATCGCTCCTGAAGGTAAAGTGCTTCTCGTTGACGATAATTTCGAGCAAAACATGGTGCTTTCCGCTCGTAACATCGAGCGTGTAGGTATGGTGGATCCTGCAACGATCAATGCTTTGGATCTTCTTTCTTACCAGCGCATCATCATCACTGAGAAGGGAACCGACAGTCTTATCGCCCGAGTCAAGGGAGGTGAATCATGATTAACCCATCCAAAGTTCTAAAAGAATCCATCGTTACTGAAAAAGCAGCAGCTCTTTCAGCAAACAACAACCAGTATTCTTTCGAGGTTTATCCTGGCACCGATAAGAAGGAAATCGCTGAGGCGGTTGAGCAAATGTTCAAGGTGAACGTGGTTCGCGTGAATGTGCAAAACAAGAAGTCGGTTCAGAAGCGCAGTCGTATGAACCGTAACCAAATGGGAACCAAAAAAGGAATGAAAAAGGCAATTGTGACCCTCAAGCAGGGCGATGCAATTGAGCTTGTGTAATTTCAGTAAGGAAGACGAACAATGGCTTTAATTGAAACAAAACCCGTTACTCCCAGTCAGCGTTTTTACGTCAAAAACGTGGGTGAGCTAGCGAAGAAGCGTCCTGAGAAATCATTGACGGTTAGCGTTCACCGCAAAAAGGGTCGTAACTCATACGGTCGCATCACTTCTCGTCGTCGTGGTGGTGGACATAAGAAACTTTACCGCATCATCGACTTCCGTCGTAAACGTCTGGATGAACCAGCAGAAGTAATCGCACTTGAATACGATCCTAATCGTAGCGCATACATCGCATTGGTGAAGTTCGAAGACGGTGAGAAGCAATACTTCCTCGCAACAGACGGTGTTCAGGTGGGTGACAAGCTCTTGAGTTCAAAGAACAAGATCGACATTGATCCAGGCAATTGCATGCCTTTGAAACACATCCCTCCTGCAACTAAAATTCACGCAATCGAGTTGCTTCCAGGTAAGGGTGCACAGATGGTTCGTTCTGCGGGTAATTCTGCACAACTCATCAACATCGACGGTAACAAAGCGGTTATCAAACTTCCAAGTGGTGAAATCCGCATGGTAAGCTCTGAGTGTCGTGCAGTGATTGGCAATGTGAGCAACACTCAACACCAAAACCGCACGATTGGTAAAGCAGGTCGTAGCCGTTGGTTGGGTCGCCGTCCACGTGTTCGCGGTGTTGCGATGAATCCGGTGGATCACCCAATGGGTGGTGGAGAAGGCCGCACTTCTGGTGGTGGTCACCCAATGTCACCTTGGGGACAACTTGCAAAAGGTTTCCCAACTCGTCGTCGTTCCAAGACTACTAACAGTCTCATCCTGGTCCGCCGCAATGGTAAGAAGTTTAATCGTTAACCCTTGAATTTGATTCCAAAATGGCAAGATCAGTAAAAAAAGGATTTTTCGTTGATTCCAGCTTGATGAAGAAGGTGGAGGAAGCTCAGCAGAGCAATTCTCGTAAACCAATTCAGACCTGGTCACGCAGATCCACTATCACACCTGAGTTCGTTGGTCTTAACATCAACGTTCACAACGGACGCAAGTTCAACACGGTTTACGTCACTGAAAACATGGTGGGCCACAAGCTCGGTGAGTTTTCTCATACTCGCACGTTCAAAGGCCACAGTCCGCACACTCAGAAGTAATTTAATATTCTATCAATTTAGTTAATCGATGAACCCACTTAACACAGTATTCGGATTGAAGAGGTCCTTCCAGCTCGGTTGGAAGTGGTTCTCGCTGATTGCACTGTGTGTTTGGGGAAATCTGGCAATCGCGTCTACAGGTGAAGGTAAAATCACAGCGATTCAGGATTTGGAAGAAGCTTCGCTTGTAAGCACCGATTCTGGAATCGCTAACGGAGTGCGCATGGGAATGAAAATGATCGCTTATGAAGAGGGTCAGCCCATCGCCGAGATGATCGTGATTGAATCCACCGAAAACGAAAGCCAGTTGCTGATTACAGATTTTTACGGTTCCAGTGCCCTGACAGTTGGGAATCGAGTAGCATTA
>JAKSBQ010000219.1 GCA_022361075.1 Opitutales bacterium
ACAGAAAATCCGGACTTTGAAGATCCGGATTCTGACGAAAAGGTCGATTAGTAATTAGCCGATCGGTTATAAGCGGAGACAAGCGCACGCAGTCCCGCGAACTCGATATTTGCATCAAGACCGACACCCCAATGCTGTTCTCCCTTGGTGTTCTCGATACAAATGTATGCAGCAGATTGAGTTGCGGAGCCTTGACCAATCGCGTGTTGCCGATAATCGAGAAGCTTGAAGTTCTTGTAGCCCAGGGTTTGAAGGGCGTTTACAAACCCGTTGATGGGTCCGTTTCCTGCACCTTCAAAATCTCTTTCTTCTCCTTTGAAAATGAGGCTTCCCGTAATGGTGAAAACTTTAGACTCTTTCGACTCACGGTGCACCTCATAATCGATCAATTCCAGCGGGTCCGTTAAGTTCGCAAAACCGTTGAGGAAGCTGTCGTGAATCTCAACCGACGTGAGTTCCCGTTGTTGGCGATCCGCTTCATCGTTCACCCACTTGCCAACTTCTGGATGCATGGGTTTCGGTAGATCGTAACCGAATTCGCTACCCAAAATATAAGCGACACCGCCTTTTCCACTTTGACTGTTGATTCGGATGATCGCCTGGTAGCTGCGTCCGATATCCCGTGGGTCGATAGCGAGGTAGGGGACCGCCCATCGAGCATCGTCGTCCGCTTGATCCTTGTGAAGGTCCATCCCTTTTTTAATCGCGTCCTGGTGGGATCCTGAGAACGAGGTAAACACCAGCTCGCCTCCATACGGATGACGTGGCGGGACAGGCATCTCGGTATTACGTTCACAAACTTCACGGATCTTAGGCAAGTCGGATAGTTCCAATTTGGGATCTACCCCGTGTGCAAGCATGTTCAATGCGACGTTGATGATGTCGAGGTTGCCCGTACGTTCGCCGTTGCCAAACAAAGTTCCCTCTACCCGATCTGCGCCTGCCAACAGACCAAGCTCCGTCGCAGCTGTACCAGTCCCCCTGTCATTGTGGGTGTGCAAACTGATGACGACTTGGTCCCGTCTTTTTAGGTTTCTGATGAACCATTCAATCTGGTCGGCGTAGACATTGGGAGTTGATACTTCAACTGTAGAAGGCAGATTTAAGATCACCTTTTCACCTTCCTTTGGATTCCATTCTTCCAGCACGGCCTCGCAAACTTCCAAAGCGTACTCCACTTCCGTGTCTGAGAAACTCTCCGGAGAATATTGAAGTGTGAAATCCGTATCCGGAAGCATTTGCAGGCGTTCCTTAATCATCCGGGTTCCGTCAACAGCGATCTTTTTGATCTGATCTTTGTTCATGCGAAACGTCACTCTTCGCTGAAGAGGAGAAGTAGAGTTGTAAAGGTGGAAGATCACCTTCTTTGCTCCTTGAAGAGCCTCAAAGTTTTTTTGAATCAAGTGCTCCCGTGCTTGGCAAAGTACCTGAATGGCGACGTCATCCGGTATGAGCTTGTTTTCGATCAAACGGCGGGTGAAGGCAAATTCGGTGTCAGACGCACAGGGAAAACCCACTTCAATTTCCTTGAAACCGATTTTCGCCAACAGCTCAAAAAGCTCGGCCTTCTGATCGATGCTCATTGGATTCGCCAAAGCCTGATTTCCGTCTCGCAAGTCTACACTACACCAGGTAGGAGCGGATTGGATCTCCCGATTCGGCCATCTGCGGTCAGGCAAATCTATCTTTGGATAGGGTTTGTATTTTTTTTCGATATTAAAGTGAAACATGGTTTTAAAATAAAATGCTTTTAGTAAATTTATGAGTTCTCCTTTGGAGAAAGTTGTCGAAACTTTGCCTCTTGGTTGCAGAGCAGGAATTCGACCAAACTAGATGTATAAAACAGCCAAATGTACAGTTAACGTATACTCCCCAAAGGGAGGAGCTTCTCAGAAAGAAGTAGGTGCAGCTGTTTGATGCTTGTCATATCGAGTTTTAACAAGTGAAAGAGGATAAAACCGTTGTCAAGTAGGAAGAAATGCCGGCGCAGCGACTCAGGAGCAGAGGAAATCAGTGGCAGCTTGAATCCCGGAAAGGGCTGCTCCTTCCACTCGTGGCCCACCAAATGCGTCGCCCGCTAAATATAAACTTCGATCTGGATCTTTGAAATAGACTTCATGCCACGGATTTACCGGAAATGCAAAGGCCCATCGGTGGCATTGCCAGTGAGAAATTTTGGAGGAAATATGTGGTTTCAATGCCTCCAGGAGCGGTTTCACTTTTTCTTCTTCTTTGTCATTCCAAGTTTGTTTTGAGTAAGAAGCAGTAGCGTGCACGGTTAGAATGGGTAGCTCAGGGGAGATTCCTTTCCTCTGGTTGTCTCCAATCCAGCTGATTACACCACCCTTAGGCCGAAAACCTTCGGGGATCTCCTTTTCATTCGGTCCTTCAAGCGTCACCATGAGCGTAAATGCCTTGCTGTAACGAATGCCTCCAAGCTCATTTTGTAGAGTAGGGCTGAGTTCCGATCCTCCGCGCTCGAGCAAATTTAAAGACTGAGGGAGAGGTGCCGTGACAAACAGGCTGTCGCAGGTATAAACATGCTCTCCTTCTATAAAAATCAGCCATTTCCCACTTTTGAATTCAACCCGGCTCACCTGGCTTTGTAATCGGACGTCTAGATCCTTCGCGAGCTGTTTCGGCATGTCAGTCATACCCTGGACTCCTCGATACCGGACATAACCCTGCGCACCTAGCTCACTGCCCTCAGCGGCATACCAGTTTTCACAAACTCCTTCTTCTTGCCACCGATCTACATACATCTGGAATCGGAGGTCTCGAGCGGTAAGAAACTGGGCCCCGTGGTCGCAGCGGCCGTTTTCAATGCGGCGTGTGGCCATTCTTCCCCCGACACCTCTACTTTTTTCAAGCAAGAGCGGATTCTTACCATGTTCGTGAAGCATGTTGGCACAGAGTAACCCTGATATTCCTGCTCCAATGATGATGACTTCACGTTCCTCTGGCATAAAACACGTAATTGATTTTGATAGGAGTTAGCAACTTAGGAGCCAAGTAATGCGTTTGCGTTAAAATCCCTTCCAGTAGGTTCCTGAAAAACGGCCAAACCAAGCTCTGGCAAAATCGCGATGAGGTGATCGAAGATGTCAGACTGAATCGCTTCGTAGCTGACCCACGCCGTGTCGTTTGAAAACACGTAAATCTCGATTGGGAGACCCTTGGACGTCGGCGCCAGTTGACGAACGAGAAAGGTCATTTTGTCGTGAATCTTAGGATGGTTGGATAAGTAAGCTTCGCAGTAAGCGCGGAAAGTGCCGATGTTGGTGATCCAGCGACCGTTTTTTGCTCTTTCTTCGGCCGGAATTCCAGAGTTTGACGAATCAATGTCTGGCAATTTTTTATCCAAATAGGGTTCGAGTATTTTGATGCTTCGAAAGTTTTTCAGCATCTCTTCGTCGGCAAAACGGATCGTATTCATGTCGATCATGAGAGATCGTTTGATTCGACGACCTCCACTTTCCGACATACCTCTCCAATTTTTGAATGGGCGAGAGATCAGGTCGTAGGTGGGGATACTGGTGATGGTTTTATCCCAATTTTGGATTTTTACTGTAGTCAGCGAGATGTCGATCACGTCGCCATCGGCCATGTGTGAGGGCATTTCCACCCAATCTCCAACTCGAACCGTACGATTGACCGAGATTTGAATTCCAGCGACAAAACCGAGAATCGCATCTTTAAAAATCAGGAGAAGAATCGCAGTCAGAGCGCCGATTCCCGAAAGGATGTAGAGTGGAGTTTCTCCGATGATGACTGAGATGATGAAGATCAAGCCGACCAGGAAAACGAGCAACTTAACGGCCTGCACAAATCCTTTGATTTCGACGTCTTTCGAAATCGGCAGTTTGGCGTAGAATGCGAGCGAACCATCTAACAGGGAATCGAAGAAGAACAGAACCGTGATGATGAAGTAGATGTAGCAACCTGCTGTAACAAAATCAAAGACGGGGAATCCTTGCACGACTACTCCTGCGAAAAAGAGTCGTGCCAAAAGGACCGAGAGCAGGGCGATGATAATATTCGCTCCCCAACGAAACACACCGTATTGGTTCAGAATATCGTCCCAATCAAACTCGGTCTTGCTAGTGACTTTATTGAGAGCCCTTTTGATAAGCCTTCGGCGCACGGTAATCGCAAGGAACAAAACTCCAAAAAAACCAAGCAGTGAAAGGGTAATTGCAAAAGCCCACGCCCAAAAATCGGAAATACCATTTGAAACAAAAAAATCGACGAAATGGAAGGTGAGTCCTTTAGAAAAATACGGGGTTTCCATAATTTAAGAAATAGAAAGTAATGATATGACTAAAGAGGTGAAAATGAAAACTGATAACCCCATTTAGTAGATACGAAGCGCTTCAACTTGCAATGGCGAAAACGAATGTCAACGGGGCTGAGTTTTTCTTAATTAATTCTTGAATTCTTTTGGTAAAGTGTCATTGTTGCAGGTTTTTAATTAAGAGCCATGTCAAGAATTTGTGCAGTTACAGGAAAGAGACCCAAAACAGGTGGTCGCATCATTCATAAAGGACAAAGCAAGAAGAGCGGAGGTATCGGACTGCAGTTGGTGAAGACCAATAAGCGTGTATTCCGTCCCAATTTGCAGCGCGTCCGCGTCAAGCTTCCTAATGGTTCCGTTAAACGTATGTGGGTATCCGTTAAGGCAATTAAAGCTGGCAAGATTCAGAAAGCGTAAGCTTAGCTGAGATTTAAATTTTCGACCTACACCTCTCCGGTGTGGGTTTTTTTGTGTCAATTTACTTTGATTACCTCGTAGCTGCCGCGTTCGTAGTCACCCAGACCCAGGCTTTTGGCGTATTCGAAGACGGGCGGCAAAGGTGCTACAGGCTGAAACCCCATGGACTGACGCGCTCGGTTGAGTTTTTCGAGAAAGATCCGGTCCAGGGCCACCGGATTGCTGCTTAGGTAGATCTCCGGGTATTCACGAACGTATCCCGAATTAAAGATTGGGCCACCCATGTATTGAAGCCGTTCCAACGAGACGATGGAGAAAATCATATTTTCCCGAAGTTCGGGGATCGCTGCAATCTCTGCAATGGCCGCGGATGCACCAGCAGAGTTGTTCATGAAGCGATAGGGATTGCTGATGTTCCAGAGTGTCGCGTTTGCGAGCGTTCCGTTAATGCCTAGCTCCGGATGGTCTGTGACCACGGGCAAATTGATCCAGAAATCCACTTCCAGCAAGAGCGGGACTGGTAGGAAGGACTTCCGATCGTTTTCGAGGTCCTCCTTAGTCAACCGAAGATTGGAAAGAGACTGCGAGGACTGTTGAGGGATATACTGGCTTGGAAGAGGGCTGTCGTAATACCATATGGGATCAAAATATTTGCCGTCACTTAATGCGTAGACCTCGACTCCGTTGTAGTCGGGATCTTGATCCGAACGACTGCGAATGAAGGTCGAGCGCCAGAGGCTGTCAGTGTTTAGATCGATGATGAATAGCTCGTCTTTGGTGTATCCACGGTCGAGAAGGGATTGGATGACGGCATCCACAAGGAGAAGTGGGGTAGAGATCCCTGCTCCGGAGTTGGAGTAAACTTTGAGCCCCACGCGGCGTTTCTCCTGAGGCTCCAGCCTGATGGAAGCTGCTTCTTCGAATGAGGAGATCAACGCATCGACACCCTTGCGGTAGCTTGAGTCGGTGAATTCAGTGGTATGATTCATCCAAATTTTTTGAAGCGTGAGATCCTGGGGGCTGAGTTCGGTTACCTCTTGGGAGATCAGCGAGCCCCAAATCAGGAGGTTGAGCAATAGGATCTTGAAAAGAATTCGATGCATTTAGCCTTAAAGTTGTAATTGGGCAGAATCATTTTATGGAGTTTTGAAGTTGTCAAATGTTCAAAAAACTCTCAGGTGCAAAATGCCCGAATTAAAATTCACATTAGCAAATTGATTTTTCTTTATCAGAAATGCTAAAAAGTTTTGACACGCCAATAAGGAAATCTATTCCTTGGGTTTACCTTAACAGAAGATACCACGAGATTCCCGTCGGAAGCTCGGAAAAAGGTCACACTGCTCCGGTTTGTGATGTGGCTTTTTTCAAAAACTGAAAAAGGAGAGAATATGAACCTACCTACTAAACATCAAAAGCTCATCGATTGGGTGAATGAGTGTGCAGAGATGACCAAACCAGACCAAGTCGTTTGGTGTGATGGCTCTGAAGAAGAGTATCAAAGAATGGCCGACATCATGGTCGATGCAGGTCTCGCAACACGTTTGGCAAAGCGTCCAAACAGTCTTCTGTTCCGTTCAGATCCAAGTGACGTTGCACGTGTTGAAAACCGCACCTATATTGCAACTAAGACTCCAGAAGGCGCTGGACCTACTAACAACTGGATCGACCCTGAAGAATTGAAAGCGACCATGCGTAAGCTTTACGACGGTTGTATGAAGGGTCGCACCATGTATGTGATTCCTTTCTCAATGGGTCCTGTGGGTTCCGACATCTCAAAAATCGGTGTTGAGCTTTCGGATTCTCCATACGTTGTCATGAACATGGGAATCATGACTCGCATCGGAACTCCGGTTCTTGAAGTTCTTGGTAATGACGGAGAGTTTATCCCTTGCTTGCACTCCATTGGTAAGCCTCTTGCTGAAGGCGAGAAGGATGATGGATGGCCTTGTGCTCCTCTCGAAGACAAATACATCGCTCACTTCCCTGAAGAGCGTTTGATTTGGTCTTACGGTTCAGGTTACGGAGGAAACGCACTCCTTGGTAAGAAATGTTTGGCACTTCGTATCGCATCTGCTCAAGCACGAGACGAAGGATGGATGGCTGAGCACATGCTTATCCTTAAGCTCACTAATCCTGAAGGAGTGAGCAAGCACATCGCAGCGGCATTCCCAAGTGCATGTGGTAAGACGAACTTGGCAATGTTGGTTCCAACGATTCCTGGTTGGAAGGTAGAGTGTGTGGGTGACGATATTGCTTGGATGAAATTCAAGGAAGACGGTAAGCTCTACGCGATCAACCCTGAATCAGGATTCTTCGGTGTAGCACCAGGAACATCTGAGGCTTCAAACCCAGCTGCAATGAAGTCAGTTGAGAAGGACACCATCTTCACAAACGTTGCATTGACTGAAGACGGAGACGTTTGGTGGGAAGACATCGGATACGATGCACCCGGCAAGCTCATCGACTGGAAGGGCAACGAGTACATCCCAGGTGAAACTGAAGGTAAATCTTCTCACCCGAACTCTCGATTCACTGCTAAGGCAACTAACTGCCCATGTCTAGCAGACAACTGGGAAGATCCAGCAGGTGTTCCAATCGACGCATTCCTATTTGGCGGACGTCGTCCATCCACCATTCCTTTGGTGAACGAAGCGGACGACTGGGCGCACGGAACTTTCATGGGATCCATCACAGGTTCTGAAATCACTGCAGCGGCTCTTGACCTTAAGGCTGGAACCATCCGTCGTGACCCGATGGCAATGCTTCCATTCTGTGGTTACAACATGGGTGAATACTTCCAACACTGGATCGAGCTAGGTAAGAAGGAAGGCGTTCAACTTCCAAAATGTTTCTTTGTAAACTGGTTCCGCAAAACTGACGATGGCAAGTGGCTATGGCCCGGCTTCGGTGAAAATTCACGTGTTCTCGAATACGTATTCAACCGTTGTGAAGGCACTGCAGAAGCTGTTGAAACTCCAATCGGTAAGATGCCTGCTAAAGGTCAAATCAGCCTTCCAGAAGGTGTTACCGAAGAGGATATGGACGAGCTTCTCTCCGTTGACATCGAAGGTTGGAAGAAGGAAGTGGCTGACATTAAGGAAAACCACTATCCAAAGTTCGGTGACAAGCTTCCACAAGAGCTTGCGGACTTCCTCGATAAGCTTGAAGCAAAGCTTAACGCAGCTGGATAATCCAGTTTCCAAATTGTTTTCGAAAAAGGCTTCGGTTTTCCGGAGCCTTTTTTTGTGTTCACTTACTTAGATGGAGCAGTTTCTCTTAACATAGGATAACTGCTGTTTTACTAAAAAGTTGAAAAGAAAACATCTCCAATTACTCTCAAAGTCATGAAAGTGAAAGTCATAGTTCACAAAGCCGAAGAAGGCGGTTTTTGGGCTGAAGTGCCTTCTATTCCTGGATGTGTTTCGCAAGCGGAAACCATGGAGGAACTAAAAAGTAATTTGAAAGAGGCCATTGAGGGATGTCTGTCTCTCGACGTGTTCGAGCCAGAAAACGATCCGGCATCAGAAGTAATTGAAATGGCGGTGTGAAGACTATTTCGGGAAAGCGATTCTGCAAAATCCTTGGAAATAAAGGATGGAAGTTAAAAAAGACCCATGGAAGTCATCACATCTACATGAAATCTGGTAGACGAGAAAGAATTTCAGTACCAGTTCATGGAAATAAAGATTTGAAACAAGGTCTGCAGAAAGCTCTCATGAAGATTGCTGAAATCAACGAGAGTGAATTGTAGAACAAGACGAGCGAACTTCTCTCCGTTTGCATCGAAGGTTGGAAGAAGGAAATGGCAGACATTAAGGAAAACCACTATCCGAAGTTCGGTGACAAGCTTCCAAAGGAACTCGTAGACTTCCTTGATAAGCTTGAAGCTAAGCTTAACGCAGCTGGTTGATCCAGTTTCCAAATTGCTTTCGAAAAAGGCTTCGGTTTTCCGGAGCCTTTTTTGTGTTCACTTACTTAGATGGGCAGTTCCTGAGCATACTGATGAAGTCCGATGATCGGATAACACATTCTACCCTCCGTACACCCATACTTGTACGGTGTGTACAACGGTGCATGTACGATGGATCGAACCATAGCTGTACGATAGCCCTACCGTGCAAGGGTGACTTCCAGCATAAGGGCAGCCACTCTATCAGCGTAGTGATAGACACCCTCTCAGCATAGGGATAGACCCTCTATCAAAA
>JAKSBQ010000011.1 GCA_022361075.1 Opitutales bacterium
CTGAGCCTCCGGCGAGTTCAATGAATTTTTCCAAAATTCCGCTGTCGCGGTAGCTGCCGCCACCAACGATCATGAGTGTCCCATTTTCCGGGCCGACGGTGGTTTTAGCAAAGACTGAAAGCGAAGAAATACTGAAGATTATAAGAGTGGTCAGTTTCATGGGTTTTATGTTAACACTGTTTGGGTGATCCGGGTTACAAAATTTTTGATTTAAGTTTCTTGATCAAGTCCGCACTCACCCGGAAGATACTTCCTTTGCATCTTCGGACCTGGCGGTCGACGATCTAAACGGTGACGAGGTCAACGAATGGGTTTTGAAGACTTTCTAAGCAGGGGAGCCAATTTGGAACCTGTTCATCGTGTGCCTTCGAATTTGGTGAACCCAAACTTCTCATAAAACCGATTAAGCCCTGCTCCAGTATTTTTAGAAACACCTCCTCACGTCTTTCAGTTGTTCTGTTGGGTTTTTCATTATCATTTCACCGAGACCGTTTCCCCGGTGATTTTCGTCTACGGTGACATCCTCAATCAGGATTCGGAAAAGCCTGACAGAAATAGCCCTGGCAAATTCAATCAACTCGTCCGCAGACCAAATACTAGCGATCATCGATCAATTGAGATAAGATTTCATTTTGAGCGAATTACAAGATTAAGAAACGGGTGGGTTTCATCGCTACCTGGCTTCTTAATCATCTTTTTTAGTTTTGTTCAGCGTAGACCCAGCTTTTCTCCCTTTTTCAACAATATGAGGCTCTCTTTTAGACGCTTTGACCTGGTTTCAGATCGCTTTGCGGAAACGAGCCACCAGATGAACTGTTTTCGGTAGGTGGGAGCAAGAGTTTCGAAAAAGTTCTTCGCTTCCGGATTTGAATAAAGGGCTTCAGATAAATCTGATGGGACATCCGTTGCGGGCAAGGGGCTTGAATCTACTTCCCATTTTCCAGACTGTTTTGCCGCATCTATTTTGGATTGCCCGAACACGGTCATCTTTCCCTGTTTAATCAGTTTATCTACTCGTTTCTTGTTCGAGTTCGACCATTTGCTATCGTCTTTCCTCGGAGTGAACTTCCGACAATACTTCGTATCGTCGATCCGTCTAATAATACTATCAATCCATCCAAAACAAAGAGCTTCTTCAACCGATTCTTCATAGGTGAGGGAACCCGGTTCTTTCCGCTGTTTGGTATAAATCAGCCAGATCCCGTCTTTTTCCTTGTGGTGATTTTCAGCTAGCCAGTTTCGCCAATCACCTCTGGTTGTGACTTGTATTTTTTTCATGGATAATTATTTTTTGGGGGTTAAATATGGGGGTTGTGAGAGAAATGAATTGCAGATCACTTGTAGCTAGTTCGAAGCGGCAGTTCGGACAAACCCGGTTTAGTTTCCAATCCGTTTTCGGAAAAAAGTGATTGATAAGAGGAGAATCGAGAGTGTCTGAGGAATCATGGATCGTAGCTTAGTCAATGGATTAAACGGATCAACCATTTTGGGGATCAAGTTCTAGGATCAATCGGTATTGTGTTTCAGTCGCTTGGACCACGGGTAACCCTTGGCTTGTTCCCAGGTAAGAACACCGAATAAGGCGAGGACTTTACCCCAAAGGAACATTGTGAATGGAATAGAAAGGAAAACGATTGATAGAAAGATGATTTCTTTGATTTCGGAATCCGCTTTTGTCATCAAATTGAGTTTAGCGATGAGGAAAAGTATGAAACCCGCGAATCCCAGTCCTACAAAAGGCGCGGAGAGTTGAGTCAGCAAATATTTGGAGGGCGATTTCACCGGTTCGAATCTAGGAAAATAAATGCCTGAGCTCAAGAAGTCTTCAATCGCTGATCAGTTTTTATTAATTTGATCACTTTCCTTGTCCGCGGTTTGGATCAACTCTAGACGGATTTTCGAGATGGTGACTTTTGCGGCTTCGTCGAGGTGCATCACGGCGGAGACGGGTCCTTGTGATTTCTCAATAGGTGAGAAAAGATCCAAAGGGGAATGGTGTACCTTCATTTGAAGCTTTTGCATAACTTTTGGCTTGGACGAGAAGGTAGGGAAATTCAGGCCTAGAAGCCTTAGTGAACCACGCAGTCCGCTTCGATCTCGACTAACCAGTCTTCGTCGATAAAACGACTCACCTCTACGAAAGTGCAGACAGGTTTGATTTCTGAGAAGTATTCGCCATGTGCTTTTGCCGCTTTTTCCCATTGGCTGATATCTTTGAGGAAAATGCGTGTGCGGATAATGTCGGTGAAGCGCCCATCGACTCGTTGGATGGCCTCTTTGATGATGTCTAGGCAAACCTTGGTTTGTCCGTAGACATCTCCAACGTGGGCTGTAGATCCGTCAAAATTAATCGGTGCAGTGCCGGAGACGGCAACGATGTTACCGATGCGCGTTGCTCTGCAGAAGCCGATGGAATTCTCGAAAGGTGAACCGGATGTTGCTTGTTTTTTCATGACGTCTTTTGCCCTGCGAAGATGAACATGGGATACTCTCCTTCGGAAATTAAGTTGTCGTCATACAGGCCGTTAAAGTCGTATCGCCGCAATCTGAATCCAAAATCCCCAAATGATTTTTCCCAGATTTTTGTCGGAAAAAGACCGAGTATTTGGCTCTCGGAATGAATCGTTTGCTCACCTGATCGCCGAATCAAGTAAACAAAGGTGGCTTCATAAGTGTTTGGTTTTTGAGGATTGATGAAATTGTTTTCCAGAAGTGTGACGTGCACGTTCTCCTTTCCCCCTGTGTAGGCAAAGTTATTGTTTTGAAAAGTCTCAGAGGTTTTTGCGACGATGAGTAAGACGCCGCCGGGCTTGAGATGAAGCGAGCATGTCTCAAAAACTCGTCTGAGATCAGCCTCTGTCTTCATGTAGTCGATACCGTCCGGAATGATCACCGCGTCGAATTTGCGGTTGAGCCGAATCGACCGCATGTCTCCCTCAAGATATTCCAGCTCCGCGTGGCGGTCGCGAGCCATCTCAAGCATTCCTTTACTTAGGTCGACTCCTGTAACTTGAAAATACTCCTTTAAAAACGTGTCATATCCTCCCGCTCCACAGGCCAGGTGGAGCAAGGTTCGAGATTTGATCGGCGAGTTTTTTTTCAGAATCTCGATGAGTTTGCTTACCTCTCTTTCATAATCCTCCGGTGGAGCGAGGTAATCCTCAGTCCACGCAAGGTCGTTGTATGAGATCCAGTCCGAGGTCATTGTGTCATTCTTTTTAAAACAGATGATGTGTGAAGTATAGACTAAACACTAGTAAAGTAATTTGTTGTTAATGGTAGAGTGGCGTTTTTCAGGAGCTGATGTTACCGAATGTGCTTTCATTGACGAAGCAAAAATACCCCTGGAGTCATGCCTGCGAGTCCGAAGGTGACAAAGGCAGAATTAAAGCAATCCGAATAAGTCCAGTATCCATCCTTTTTCTGAAAATTACCTTGTCCGGATTTATGACAAGTGGAGAATGATTTGAGATCGCTGTTTGTAGATTATCGGTTTTTCTTTTAAATAACATAAGTAAGGCTGATTGGTTAATTGACATGGATTAGTATGATTAATTGAATTTGGCGCGATTGCTAATTATGAAACGTTACCTGTACTTAAATCTGATACCCGAGTCGCTGGTAGCTTCCATGTTGTCTCCCATTGAATATGGAAAATACATGGCGCTAGGGACTCATCACCGAACCAATGATCAAGCCATTTTTGTGGAGATCGATTTGGAAACCGATTATGAATGGATCCAGTCCCTGGATATAGAAAATGTATGTAAACCCCACGAGGATAACTCTCCCCGTAAATCCAGTTACCTGAGCATTTACAGAGTGTTGGAACATGTGCCGCTAAACGCCTTGAAGTCGCTTTATCTAGTGACAGACGATGGCCGTGTGTTAGAACTTCAAAAAAGTGAAGTCTGCAATGAAGGGCCGCCCCTGTTGCATCTCTATCAGGAACTCGCGCCAATGCAGCCACTGGTTGCCAGTTCCCTAGATCCAAAGGGTTTTTGTAAGTTTATTACAGACCGTTCGCAACCCGTGTCGGTGGAGAAAGTCGCATTCTGCGATTTACGTTTGGATGAATTAGCGGAAGATCCGGTTCGAGGTTTAGGTGATAATCTTCCTTATCGAGATATTTCGCACCTAAGAGACTGCTTGAGTGCCGTTTGGAAAAAAGGAACCAAAGATGTAAAAGTGGTTAGCCGCAAGATGGTTCCAAAGATCCCTTATCGTATGATTCAGAGCGGTCTGTATCTCGGAAATAGAGAATCGATGATTTGCTATAAATTTCCCAAAAATGAAGAGCTGGAGACCGTTTATTATGAGTGGTGGCGATCGGCTCAAACTTAATTTTGTTCCTATTCTTAACTGTTAAACAAATTTTATCTATGAATGATATTTTACCCATTTTTTGGTTAGTGCCGATTTCTGCCTGTCTGGCGCTATTATTTGCCTGGTTGTTTTTCAAATGGATGATGGCCAAGGACGAAGGAACTGAGACGATGATCCGCATCGCTAAACATGTGCGTGCCGGTGCGAAGGCTTATCTGAGACAGCAATACAAAGTGGTGACATTAGTATTTGTGGTGTTGGCCCTTGTTTTCGCGTTCATGGCTTACGGTATGAAAGTGCAGAATCCGTGGGTGCCTTTTGCTTTCATAACGGGTGGTTTCTTCTCCGGATTGGCGGGATATTTTGGCATGCGAACAGCGACTTATGCCTCTTCCCGAGCTGCAGCAGCTGCCAAGGATTCTTTAAATTCAGCACTTGTTGTCGCGTTTCGTTCGGGTGCGGTGATGGGATTAGTGGTTGTGGGACTTGCACTGCTTGACATATCTGTGTGGTTTTTGGTGCTGAACTATTTCATCGAAGACGATGGAGGTCACAAGCTGATCGTTATTACGACCACGATGCTGACCTTCGGCATGGGTGCTTCGCTGCAAGCGTTATTTGCTCGTGTGGGTGGAGGCATTTTCACCAAAGCGGCGGATGTGGGTGCGGATCTTGTCGGCAAGGTTGAGGCTGGAATCCCCGAGGATGACCCTCGAAACCCGGCGACGATTGCAGACAACGTGGGTGACAACGTTGGTGATGTTGCTGGTATGGGAGCAGATCTGTATGAGTCCTACTGTGGTTCCATTCTCGCGACGGCAGCACTTGGAGCTGCGGCCTTTTACTCGGATGTATCGATGCAGTTAAAGGCGGTCTTGGCACCGATGTTAATTGGTGCGTTGGGGACGATTCTTTCGATACTGGGAGTCTATTTCGTCAAAGTGAAACCCGGGGCGAATCAGAAACAACTGGGATCTGCATTATCAAAAGCCGTTAATTGGAGTTCTGCCCTCATTGTGGTCGTATCTCTGGGGATCTTGTACTTGTTGAAGATTGAGAACATGTGGGGCATCTGGGGGGCGATTGTTACCGGTTTGATCACGGGAATCGTGATTGGAACCGCTACCGAGTATTACACCTCTCACGCTTACAAGCCCACTCAAAGCATTGCGAGAAGTGCGAATACAGGACCTGCAACTGTTATTATTTCAGGAATGGGAATAGGTATGCTGTCGACGGCCATTCCGGTCATTTCGATAGTTGTCGGCATTACCTTTTCCTTCCTGTTTGCTTCGGGATGGGATTTTGCAAATCTATCGGGGGGCCTTTACGGAATCGGAATCGCGGCTGTTGGAATGCTTTCTACCTTGGGCCTGACTCTCGCGACAGATGCTTACGGACCGATTGCGGATAACGCTGGCGGAAACGCGGAAATGAGCCGCCTTGGACCTGAAGTTCGTAAGCGTACCGATGCTTTGGATGCATTGGGAAATACGACGGCGGCGACAGGCAAGGGTTTCGCAATCGGGTCCGCTGCGCTAACGGGCCTGGCGTTGTTAGCGTCGTTTATGGAGGAACTGAAGATGGCTCTTGCCAGGGTTATCGAGCAAAAAGAGATATTCGAGTTTTCTGATGGTTTCGTAATCAAATCGGTTCAGGAACTACAAGCCCTGGATCTTTACGCACTTGTGAATCATTTTCAGGTGAATCTCATGAATCCGAAGCTTCTAATCGGTTTGTTCATTGGAGCGATGATGTCGTTTCTATTTTGTGGGATGACCATGCAAGCGGTGGGACGTGCTGCACAGAGTATGGTGGACGAGGTGAGGCGTCAGTTTAAGCAGATACCAGGAATTTTGAAGGGAGATGACGAACCTGAATATGCCAAATGTGTGGAGATATCCACTCAAGGAGCACAGAAAGAAATGCTGTTGCCCTCGATCGTGGCAGTCTTAGCCCCTGTAATGACGGGAGTCCTGTTTGGTGTGGCTGGAGTGATTGGTTTGTTAGCCGGTAGTCTTTCGTCAGGATTTGTTTTGGCTGTTTTCATGGCAAATTCGGGTGGTGCCTGGGATAACGCTAAAAAGTTTATTGAAGAGGGGCACGAAGGCGGCAAAGGCTCTGAGGCTCACAAAGCAGCGGTTATCGGTGATACTATTGGTGATCCGTTTAAAGATACCTCTGGCCCGAGCCTGAACATTCTCATCAAACTCATGAGCATGGTGAGCATTGTAATGGTAGGGTTGACGGTGAGCACCAGTTTGCTCTAACCCCAGTTCAAAAATAAGCCCTAAGGCTACAGATTCCGTCCAAGTGGCGGGATCTGTACCCGTTTCAATTTGAGATCTGCGGTGATGTAGAGGATCTTCCCGTTGGTAGTGATCGTGCAGTTGGAGGTTCGGTGACCGGTGGGTAATGCTCCGATCGGTTTTGCGTCGGGAGATAAAATCAGGAGTTGGTCGCTCATTCCAAAGAGTGCGACGTAGAGTCTGCCGTCAGGATCAACGCTCATGCCGTCGGGTTTTCCTTTGTTGATCGTTTTCAGATCGAAAAAGAGTTCCACAGGACCGAGCTTACCGTTAGTCACTTTCGTGCGGTAAATTTCGCTGTTCTTCATCTCGCCGAGGTAGAGATACTCGTTTTTCGGGTCGTAGAGCACACCGTTCGGTGTTTGAAATTCGTGCGGAACTGCAAGGACCTCGCCGGAGTCAAGATTAGCAACGTAGGAGCGATTCTCGAAAATTTGACGTTCGTTGTCGTTCTCAGGCAGTTTCTTTTTCCAGAAAAACGAACTGAAAGCGAGTTGGTTTCCAAAAACAGCCAAATCGTTCGGGCTTCCCAGCTTTTTTCCGTCAAATCGGTCGACGATGACCTTGCGGGAATTTGGTCCCTTGTTCAAATCATATCGCACCACGCAACGGCCTGTGGCTTCGCATGCATACATCCAGTGATCGACTATGAATAGCCCGTTGGAGAAGTTACTCTTTTCGTTCCAGACAGAGGTCTCTCCTGAGTCGGGATCGAATTTGAGTATGTAGCCATTATCCAGATCTGAAAAATAGACCGAGCCATCGGGTCCAATCGCAGCTCCTTCGGTGAAACCATGGCCCTCCGAAACGATTTCGATGGGCCAGTCGAGTAGGGGGACTTCAGCTACGTGAGTGTTGTCACTCGAAAAGGCAGGGGATTGAAAACTAAAAATAGCCGCTAGAACGAACGTCAGAGCTACGAGGGCGGGGGTAATCGGTTTTTTCATGACCAGTTTCTAATAATATTTCACGAGAGGATAGTATGATTTTTGCAAGAATACGAAAGCCTAAAGGTGACTAAATGCTTAAAGCTCGAGCTAATTCTTTTGCCAGATGTTAAAAATGATATCGAAAGGATCGCGTATGTAGCAGTCATGGAAAGCCCCTCCGCCCTTGAGATAGAATCCCGCTGACGGATGTTTTCCGGTATTTTCTGGGTTCTCTTCGCTTAAAACCGTAATACTCTACTAGTCTGTAGTAAAGATTGGTGTATTCCTCTTCAATGTAGCTGAATGAAGCACCCAGATAGCTCGAAGAATTGATGAACTGGTATTGATCAGGTTCAACTATCTGCTTTCCGCTCCAATAGTAAGTCGCTTCAAAATGACCAGATGGACTGCTGAAGTCGCCAGCATCGTTAAGTATCCTCGTATCGAGTGTATTCGCAACTTTCTCGTGGTACAGGTTTGCGATCAGATTGACTTCTTCAGCAGTGACTTTCAGCGCAACGGTAAGCAGGAATAGGATAGCCAGGAACTTTTCATGATTTAGTTCGATGAGAGGATTCGGTTATAGATAGAATAGTTTAAAGACGAGAGGTCTATTTTCAGCCTTTAGAATACACAGGCCAAAGTATCCATGATTTGGTGAATACGCTTTTAGAGAAAGCTGACAGTAGCCCGTGTCTATTTCATACACCTTGAGTCCTTTTTTTGAAACAATGGTTTCATCATCTACGACCTTCCTAAAGCTTCCGGTTTTAGAAAGCCACACGCCTAAAATAACCGTGATTGTGATGATCAAGAGGATCGGGAATGAGTGAGGGTTTTTATCCATCAGAATGACATTATCTTATGCTAGGTGAAAGTTGATAACTAACTCAATTAACTATCAAAATTTTATTAAGTAAAACGATCCAGATGTTGTATTAGATTGGCATTGAGAACTTATGGAATATATTCAAATACAACTAGAAACAGGTGTGAGTTCGAAAACACCGTTTTAACCCCCGAAAAGTCTATGAAATCAACTACCCCCATTTTAATTGTGTTGTGTCTCTTGGTGCAGGGCCTTTCTGCCCAAAATGCCCCTGAGAGCCCATCGGAAAGTGTAGAAATGACAGTGTTCGCTGATCAAATCACAGGCGAACTGAAACCGATTTGGAATTGGTTTGGCTATGATGAGGCCAATCTCACTTTCCATCCAGAGGGGATCAAACTCCTAAAGGAAATTGCGGAAATTGAAGACGAACCTGCTAAAATCCGGGTGCATCATCTGCTTACAAGCGGGGATGCGGAGACTTGGCTCAAGTGGAGCAGTACCAACGCATACTCGGAAAACGCTTCCGGCTCTCCGAATTACGATTGGAGCACTCTTGATCTGATTTTTGATACTTACCGCGAGATCGGTGTTGAGCCCTATGTCCAGATTGGCTTCATGCCCAAGGCATTGTCGGCGTTGCAAGATCCTTACACACCGAAGCCAGTTTACTACGGCCCGGCAAAAGGTATGGTGCAGGGTGGGGCGTTTCACCCACCAGCCTCATTGGAGAAGTGGTCCGGTTTCATCAAAGACTGGGTGCGACATTGCCAGAAACGTTACGGCAAGAAGGTGGTGCGTCAGTGGTATTGGGAGCTTTGGAATGAACCGAACGGAGGTTATTGGAAAGGAACCTGGGAGGAGTTTTTTGAGTTGTACTCTGTCACTGCAGAGGCGGTGAAATCAGTTGATGCTGAGATTCGCTTTGGAGGTCCGCACATTACCAATACCACCTATGCCGAGGGTGGGGAATTTCTCCGTCAGTTCCTCGCCTATTGTTATGAGAAGAAGGCGCCTCTCGATTTCATTGCGTTCCATGTGAAAGGAGGTACGTCCTGGGAAACAGATCATGTAAAGATGAATGCGGGTAACCAGCTGAAGCTCTTTCAATCCGCGATGGACATCATCAGCGAATTTCCTGAGTTCAAAGAGCTCCCGATGGTCATTGGGGAATCTGATCCCGACGGTTGTGCAGCGTGCACGGCAAGTCTTTATCCCCAGAATCGTTACCGAAACGGTGCACAGTTCGCGTCCTGGGCCGCTTCCACTTTCCTGCGTAAACAAGCGTTGGCTGAAGAAAATGGGATGACACTCGACGGTGCGATCAGTTGGTCCTTCACCTTCCCCGGGCAGCCGTGGTTTGACGGATTTCGGAGTCTATCAACCAATGGTGTACCAAAGCCAGTTTTCAATGCGTTTCGTGCAATGGGAAAACTGCGAAACTTGCAGTTGGAAACTTCCAACATTCATCGAAGATCGCTTGCAGATATTATGGAAAACGGATTTGCCGACACCCCTGATGTCGAACTTGTAGCGACTAAAAACGAGGCCGGAGATGTTTCGATTTTGCTATGGCATTACCACGACGAGGATTTGGACTCTGCCGCTGTCGATGTGAAACTGTCTATGGAGGGTCTAAATGAAGGAAACTACGAAATGCGTCACTACCGGGTAGACGACGATCACAGCAACGCCTACACATCCTGGAAAGCAATGGGCTCACCTCAGGCACCGTCGCCGTCTCAAATCAAACAGTTGGAGCTTGATTCTGAACTGACACTGATCGAGCAAACTCGTCAGGTTTCGGAGCTTGAGAAACCTTTCGAGTTAAACCTTTCCATGCCTCGGCAGTCGATCTCGGTGATCGAATTAAAAAGGGTGGAGTAGATTGAAAGGAAAAACCGGGGGCCTTTGTCATTTTGGATTTTTGCGCTGAGTTATCTCTAAATTCTGAAAAAGAGATCGCTTAGATCGCATCGAATACTAAGTTGAGCGCAAGTGGCCCCCGAATGCGATTTCGCAGGTGTATCCTCTTTCTTGAGAACCCAGACAAAGGCGGGAGTGTGGAGTCTCATCACTCACAACCAAGTATTCTGCTTAGTTTGTTCCACCGGCAAGATGAGGCGGCCAGTTTATTCAACCTGGCGCTAAAGCTAGGGTGACACCCATAGGATCTTGAATAATCGCGTAGGCGTATCCGTCATCGGTTTCGGTAGATTCCTTGATGATCTTACCTCGTTCTTCTCGGACTCGACGGAGACTTTCGCTGAGGTCGCGAACGGGTAGGTAGATCATCCAAAC
>JAKSBQ010000353.1 GCA_022361075.1 Opitutales bacterium
ACCATGAAGACATCCCCGTGCGCAGCTCGCTTGCCAGTGTAGGTGGTGCCACAGGCAGCTGCAGCGCGGTTAAGAGCAACGGTGGCATCGCATGTGCGGTCGCTGTGGCGAACAACTGCCATAAGGCAGTTGAGCTCCGTTGGGTCCAACATAGCTATTTTTAGTGTGCGAGCCTTATTATTGGCATTGGGCGCCCTTCGTGCTTGCCGTGCCTCGCGCTCCCCCCGGGGGAGCGCAGCTTCTTTGCGCAAGCACTTCTGAGCACTGCGTGACACCGGAGGCGCAACAACCGTCGCAGCGGTGGTGCCCTCTTCGCCCGTCAGGGGGTGTAACTCCGTGTCCTCCATGAGCACCTCGGGGTGCTCTCCTGCTTCGCGTATGTCGTTGAGTGTAGCGGCCGAGGTTGTCAGCATAGGTGGCTCAGATGAGCTGTGGCCTCCGATAGACTCGGATTCCATTTTTTCCTCCTATATCATCTAGAATCACTCTGTTGCCTGTTACTGGGCTGTGTTGACTGTTAGAAAAGTGAGGTTTGATGCGAAGATGTAATGGCACACTTACTACACATGATGTTACCAACAAGTCATTAGCTTCTATCGCATGGTCAGTAGAGGCAAGAACACTCTCATCATCTGTTGTTGCCTTGGTTTGTGAGACAATGCACTGGTTTGCACCAATGGAAGTCAGTACAGTAATAGAAGAGAGCATATACAAGAAGTATATCATACCGGCTTTATAGAGTCTCTTAGAGGTTGGACGTGGCAGTACTTAGGAAGGAGGAATTTGGAGTAGAAGGCATCACAAACAGCATCACCGGCCACCACCTCGCGTCCAGTCTGCTGCTTGACAATGGCAACGTGCTCTTCTTTAACTCGCTGATAGTACTTGAACCTAGCTGGTTCGTGGCATGTGCCATGGGCAGCACAAAAACACCGATGATTTTCATTTGTTCTCCTCCGCTGAGATTGAGCTGTTGTTTAAAACACGCATGCCCACGCGATTGTAGTTATACACACTTTCGTGCTGAACCCCTTAGAGCTGTCTTCATCGTCTGTGACCAGTGTACAGGGATCATCCTCAACAACAGCTAGTTTTCTTTTACTGTTTTCTCGTGCACTCATCGAGCTTGGCGGTAGTCACTGGAGAAAAAAATGCACGCAAGAGTGGCCTTTCAATCTGTGTGCTTGACATGCGATGAAGCCCCACGTGCAGCGCAAGACTGGAATTTCTTACACCGGCGTACGAATTCTGATCCACTTACTCGTGGAACGTAACATGCAAGAAGGGATGACGCCTGAAGGCGGAGTCCTTCGCTACGGCGACACCATGTGCTTTTATTCACAGCGGTTTGGGAGTTATCTGCACGCCACCGCGTACGCGGTAAAACTGCTCTTTTTCCCAACTGAGCGAACGTAGGATTAATCTAGTCGTGAAGAAGGACGGGGAAGAGTGTAATGAGAGCACGCATTCCCTCTTCACCGTTCACCCCAAGCATGCTTTTAATAATCGCCGCGTAGCGCATAAGCCTGTGTTATACGGCGACGTAGTCATGTTCCAGCAAGCGAGTTGGCTACGCTTTTTAGCGCTCTACGCGGAC
>JAKSBQ010000423.1 GCA_022361075.1 Opitutales bacterium
CTTATCCTCAAGCCGCTCCCAATTGAAAATTCAGGTAATCTAGTGCAGTTGTTTAATCACTGGGAACATCGAGACAACAGTCCACGAAGCAACTCGAGTTGGAACCAATACGTAGATCTGAAAGGAAGGACTGAACTTTTTGAAGGATGTGCCATTCGGAATCCCATCGACAGAATTCTCTCCTACAACTCCGTGACGAAAATGGTGAAAGGCCAGGCGGTGACGGCAGACTTTTTTGAGCTCATGCGTACCAAACCGTTCATGGGACGCTTCTTTACTCTGGAAGAAATCAATCCGGGTCCCGCAAGAGTTCTTGTTCTGACCCAAAGCTCATGGGAAAATGACTTTGACGCAGACCCCAAAATCCTTGGAAAAGAAGTCCTCATTGATTACGCAAACTCCTACACCATCATTGGAGTGGCCCCCAGGAACTTGGAGGTTTTCGATAATCAGGCGAAATTTTTTATTCCCCTATTCGGGAGTTCGAAGGGTTACACCGAATCCCGCTATCAATACAATTCCTTTGACCTCTGGCTTCGACTGGCCCCTGGAGTTACACGCGAGGCGGCCATCGAAAGAGTTAGGGAAATCGAACAGCACTGGTATGATGAGATTGCCATTGCCAAGGCCCGCCAAAGCTACCGCAACTACGATGAATTCGATTTTGATCTTCCCCACCCGATGGAACAGTTTCTTTTCCTTCTGGAAGCGGGATCTATCCTAATTCTTTTAGCAGGAACCTTCAACGTGATGAACCTCGTGCTGAGTCGCATCAGCCAAAAAGCTTCCGAACTGGCTGTCCGCAACGCACTCGGCGCGGGGAAAATGACACTCCACCGGCTCATGCTCGTCGAAAGTGCTCTACTCATCTGCGGAGGTTTGTTTCTTGGGCTTATCCTCTCCTTCTTCGGGGTCGATATCATCAATAGCTACCTCACGATTTTAAGTCCAGGAACAATTCCCATCGAAATCGACCTGAAGATATTGCTCATCATCATCGGTGTTGCCATCGGGCTTACCCTGCTTCTGGGCATACTTCCCATCGAACTCCTCTTTCGGACAGGAAGCATTGATCAAATCGACTCCAGCCAACAAAGTGCATCGACCGGTCGCACAACGCGTATGTTAAACAACTCTATGGTCGTCGGACAGGTAGCGATTGCCGTTTCCCTGCTGATCGGATCGATTCTGTTGATCCGGAGCTTTCAGTCGGTCATGGCAGTCGATCCTGGTTTTGAAGCGGATAGTATCGTTAGGGCCCGCTTGGATTATAGTGTTATAGGTCCACTATCCAAAAACCGCGCTGATGCGGGCGCTCTCAAACAACGAATCTACTCTGCGATGAAGGAGATTCCTGGTGTAGAGAGTATCGGGCTTTCAATGTATCGGATGCTTTCCACCGACCCACGGGGAGGTCAGCCTTTCCACATCAAAGGCGAATCACCAGAAAAACCGATCTTCAAGCTCTCCTACATCGTCTCACATGACTACCTTACCACTCTGGGAGTTCCTATTATCGACGGGCGGAATTTTAACGAAAACGACAACGGCCAAGCGGTCATTGTTGATGAACTATTCGTGGAACGATTTCTGAAAGGGCGAAATCCAATCGGAATCGAACTTGCTGGTCAAATGCCTCCACCCGGCGGAAAATGGGACCGAATCGTCGGCGTCTCCGCGAGGGCGAACGTTCGCGGTCTCGAGGACGATAATGGTATACCCATCATCTATCACCACGGAGCACTGAGGCGCCCGTGGTGGGAATACACCATCATCGCACGAAGTCAACGACCAGCAGCAACTATATTGAAGGAGATGAATATGAAACTGCGCGAGGTCGATCCCCGATTAAACTTCACTTACTCAGGCACACTTGCCGATGCCATCGATGAGATGCTGGTCAATCGAAAAGGGATCACCCAACTCCTAACGTTTTTCGCGGCCCTTGCCCTATTTTTGTCAGCTTTTGGAGTTTATGCGGTTTTGGCTTACGACGTCTCGCAACGAAACCGCGAAATCGGAATCCGACGTGCCATAGGGGCAAGCCAAACATCTGTGTCGAAAATGATCGTTTCTCAAGGCCTTTGGAAAACCCTCCTGGGATTGGGCCTAGGTTTTCTTTTTACCCTTTATGGTACACGCTTTCTGGAAAGCCAACTCTTTGGCATCACCGCATTGGATTACCAAAGCTACGCGATCGTTTTTATCCTTTTTCTTCTCGTGGCCCTTCTTGCAAGTTATCTTCCCGCCAGCAAAGCCGCCAAAGTAGATCCAATCGAATCTTTAAAAAGCGAATAGAGAGCCCTCGGGCCGATCCGAAACGATCAGATCAAAAGCCTTCTCAGAACAGTCGGAAGATAAACAACGACTTTCCCCTTGACTAACTAGGGAAAAAGACTTACATCCCTCATGCAACTAGGGAAGTTATGACTAAACACTTATTTCCACAAGGAGCTCTTGAGCTCGTAATTCTTCGCATTCTCAATGCCGGACCGGAACATGGCTGGGGCATCGCCCAGAAAATTCACCTCGTATCCAAGGATGTACTCAAAGTCGAGGAAGGATCCCTCTATCCCGCCCTATCCAGAATGGTTCAAAAAGGTTGGATCAAATCAGAATGGGGAACCTCTGAGAATAATCGCCGCGCCAAATTCTACGAACTCACTGACCTTGGACAAAAACGACTCTCTGAAGAGCAACAAAACTGGAATGCGATGACCGCAGCTATCGCGGCCATCCTAGAAATGGAAAACAATTGAATCTCCCAGGCCATGGAATTTTTCAATCGAATCAAAAACTCGATTCTAAATCTCTTTCAAAAAAAAGTTCTCGAAGAAGAAACGAAGGAGGAAATGCGACTGCATATTGAGCACCTTCAGGAAAGATACCAATCCCAAGGAATGTCGAAATCCGAAGCCCGTAAAGCAGCTTTACGCGACTTCGGAAACGCCGAAAAATTGAAGGAAGACTGTCGTGATTCATGGGGAACGCGTGTAATATCGGACCTTATCAGAGACGTTCGATATTCTTTTCGATCACTCAGGAAGAATAAAGGCGTCTCTGGCGTAGTTATCCTAACGTTGGCCGTATGTATTGGAGTCAATGCAACGTTCCTTTCGGCCCTCTACAGTCTTGTTCTCAAGCCTCTACCTGTCAAAGAACCTGAAAATCTCGTTCAATTATTTAACAGCGGAAACAGGAGCGGGAGCAGAACGACAAGTGATGGCTACAGCCATTCAAGTTGGAATCAATATAACGAGTTCAAGGAAAGGTCAGATCTCTTCGACGGTTGTGCACTGAGGTATGCAGTTACGGAACTGATGACCGTGAACGGTTCAATACGAAGAACCCGAGGTCAAAAAGTTAGTGGAGATTTCTTTAATCTAATGGGCGCTAGGCCTTTGTTGGGTCGTTTCTTTTCTCCTGACGAATGCAATCCTACAAACCCCGAAAAAGTTATCGTGTTGACGCAAACCGCTTGGGAGAATCACTACAGTGCCAATCCGAAGATTCTTGGAACCCAAATTCGCATCGATGATTTTACCGATGGAGGTGTTCATTATACCGTAATCGGCGTTGCTGAACGGACAATCGAAGTCTTTGATGCAAAAGCTTTATATTTTACACCATTTAGGTTCTTTAACAGAGACATCGGGAACCCAGCAAAAGCTCGCTATCTCTTCAACATGGACTTGTGGATACGGCTAAAACCGGATGTTAGTCGAGAAACCGCTTTGGACCAAATTCGTTCTATGGATCGCAGATGGTATGAAGAAATTGCTGATGAAGAAGGGAGACGTGGCTATGAGCGTTACGGACTGCATGAATTCGACAAACCTCACTCGCTAGAACGCTATTTGTATTTATTGGAAGCCGGTTCGCTTCTTTTGCTTCTGGTCGGCTGCTTCAATGTCATGAATCTCAATTTGAATCGAGTCAGCCAAAAAGGATACGAATTATTCATCCGCAGTGCTTTGGGGGCCAGTAAACAAACAACAAGGCGTCTATGGTTCGTAGAAAGCTTCTCATTAATTGCCATTGCTTTGGGTCTCGGAATTCTCTTGGCAATGGTCAGCGTTGAGGTCCTCAATCACTATCTAAACACCCTTAGTCCAAGCACGATTCCAATCAACCTGGACAAGAGGATCGTTGCAGGATCTCTGATATTCACGTTGTTGCTGGCTGCAGTAATGGGGCTTCTTCCTTTGCAAATATTCTGGCGGACAGGTTCGATCCAAAGAGACGACAGAGTTCAGCGAACCGTTTCAAGCAAACTTTCTCAGAGGCTAAGTAGTGGAATGATCATCGGGCAAGTTGCTGTCGCCTTCACGATGCTCATTTGTGCGGTGATGCTCTTTCGCAGCTTTCAAAAAGTAATGGCCGTCGATCCGGGATTTAGCTCAAAACAAGTTGTCCAGGGTCGACTGGACTGGTCAGCCATAGGCCCCTTCTATAAGAAAAGATCAGAGGCATCGGACCTAAAGCAACGTATCCACAGCACCATGAAAGATATACCGGGTGTGGAAAATGTTGCCTTTATAATGTCGGGCATGTTTTCCGGTGATCTACGACGAGGTCCTATAGCATTTTTCGTAAGAGGCGAGCCTCCCAACGAGTCCTTCTTGAGGCATGGCAATGCAGTATCTCCGGAATTTTTCACCACCATGAACATCCCTATTATCGAGGGCCGCAACTTCAATGCCGGCGACACCGGACGAGCCGTTATTGTCGATGAATTATTCGTCAGTCGATTTTTTCCAGATCGAAGTCCCATTGGTCTTGAAATCAGTAATCAAATCCTTCCCGACGGAGAACCTTGGCCTCGCATTGTTGGTGTTTCAAGACGAGCAAACATTCGTGGTTTGGAGGAACGGGACGACGGAGCGATCATATACATAAATCGACCGGTCAATGTCGGCGATTGGGAATACACTATTCTACTTCGATCATCGCGGTCCGCCACCGGAGTAATCAGAGATATGCAATCTGCGCTTAGTGAAATAGATCCACGGCTCGCACTTGTTTACGTGGGCACCCTGGATGAAGCTATCGATGAAATGCTGGTTGGTCGAAGAAGCATCACTTTACTCATGGGTGTATTCTCCCTACTGACTCTACTTCTTTCTCTTTTAGGGATTTATGCCGTAATCGCGTATGATGTATCTCTGCGACGCAGAGAGATTGGCATACGTTCGGCGATAGGAGCTAGCAAATCGACAATATTCAAAATGGTCTTGAATCAAGGTCTATCAAAAACCGTCGTTGGCTTGACGGTAGGTATTTTGGTGTCCCTCTACTTGAGCAGGTTTCTCGAACAACAGCTTTTTGACATCTCAACAATCGATCCCGGAATCTATTTCGTTGCTCTAATCGTTTTTATCAGCGTTGCCTTGATTGCCTCTTTCCTACCCGCTCAGAGAGCACTGCGCTTTGATCCCATAGAAGCCTTGAGAGCCGAGTAACAATTCACTCCGCATCCAGCAAATGAATTTAGTTTAGTTGGTAGATCATAAAACTTTCCCCTTGCATAATAAGGGAAATAAATTTACCCCTTACATAACAAGGGTAAGTTATGACTAATCATGTATTTCCTAAAGGAGCTCTCGAAATGCTCATCATGAAGGTGCTTTCAAATGGATCTCATCACGGATGGGGCATCGCCCAAAAGATCCACCTGCTTTCCAGTGAAGCCCTCACTGTGGAAGAAGGTTCTCTCTATCCCACTCTGTCGCGCATGCAGCAACGTGGATGGATAAAGGGTAAACTCGGACTCTCTGAGAACAATCGCCAGGCCAAATACTACACGCTCACGTCCCTGGGCAAGATGCACCTAAAACAGGAGCAAAAACGATGGGAAGAATTGGCGGCTGGAATCGCACAAGTACTGAAGTCCAATGATTAAGACTATGTGGATGAAACTTCTAGACATTCTTTATCGATGCAAAAACTGGATTGCCGGGCTCTTTCAACCCCTTCGGCTTGAGAAAGAACTGGAAATCGAAATGCAGCATCACCTCGCGTTCTCCAAAGAACATTATGAGCGGGAGGGGATGTCTTCAAATGCCGCCAAAAAAGCCGCACTCAAGGGATTCGGAAACGTGGAATCCTTAAAAGAAGATTGCCGAGACTCCTGGGGCACCCGTGTGATCAATGATTTTATTCGAGATTGCCGATACTCTGCGAGAATGCTCCGGAACAGTAAAGGCTTCAGTTTTGCAGTAGTCATCACACTTGCACTTTGCATCGGAGCCAACATCACTATTTTCTCAGCACTCTATCACCTTGTTCTGAGACAGTTGCCTTTTGAAGAACCTGAGAACCTCGTTCGGATTCACTATGTAAACAAAGAAACAGCTTCAAAAAAACTGAACCCCGGTAACTTCCTGGATGGAGCTTCTTACAGTCAGTATCAGGACTATAAAGCTGAAACTGACCTATTCGAAAACATCAGTCTCCACTATTATCTATTTCGTGTTGTAGATTCCAGCCAACTCAAAGGAGTGTGTGCAACCGCTAGTTTCTTCGACGTCATGCGTGTAGAGCCTATTCTTGGAAGATTCTACACAGAAGAGGAGATGTATCCTAGTACGGCCCCAGTTGTTGTTCTTTCCGAAACCCTCTGGAGAACAAAATACGCCTCTGATCCAGATATTATCGGTAAATCCTTTCAATTTTTGAACAAACCCCCTCTGACGATTATCGGTGTCGCTCCACAGTCTCTTGAAACACTTGACAGAAATATCCGGTTCTTCACTCCATATCATTACCGATTGATTGAGCATGAGCGAATTCCCGACAGCGCGTTCTGGGCACGACTCAAACCAGGTGTTTCACCGAACACTGTTTCAGAGAGATTACTGGCGATAGAAACTCATTGGAACGAGGAGAAAGCGGACACTCAGTCGAAAAAGATGTTCGAACGAGACCAGCGTAGGTTTCGAATGAACCTCAGCCACCCGTTTGAGAATCAACTTCTCATGCTACAATTTGGTGCTTTTTTAGTTCTACTCATTGGTTGCGTGAACGTGACCAACCTCTTGCTGGGTCGGGCAAAGAAAAGGCAATTTGAACTGTCGATTCGCCACTCCTGCGGTGCCAGCTCAGTTGCTCTTGGCAGAATGATGTTCTGTGAGAGTATGATCCTCGCTTTCCTCGGAGCCATCATTGGCACCGTTTTTTCCTGGGTAGGTTTGTTCTCGATAAACAACTATTTGACCTCACTTGACGCAACTACGACAGCTGCAAACTTGAATGCTACCGTTTTTGTCTGGATCTCGGTTACAGCGACCGTCATTTCCTTTTTGATGGGACTGATACCCCTTGCTCTACTTTGGAAATCCGGAAGTATTCAAAAAATCGACAACAGTTCACGCGCTAGTTCTTTCGGCAAAGGGGCCAAAACGTTCAGTAACGGCCTGGTGGTATTGCAAGTGGCTATGACCTGTGCCCTCCTGATCGGAGCAGGGCTTTTGTTCCGAAGTCTCACAAAAGTCTCCGAAGTCGATCCGGGATTTGATCCCTCCGGAGTCCTCCAGGCCCGAATAAAACTAAGGGAAGTCTACGAAGACAGAACAAAGTGGGTTGGAGTCCGAAACCGTATTCTCGAAGTGATGCGGGAGATTCCCGGTGTCGAAAGCGTCAGTTTCCGCTACGGCACCGGTGACGTTTTTACCAAATACACCTATTCCAGATATTTCGCCATTCGCGGAGTTCCCTTGGAACCGGGAGAAGTTGGGGTCCGAGTTCACATCAAGTGGATAGATGGCACATTTTTCGAAACTATGGGAATTCCCCTCCTTCACGGGCGAACCTTCTTCTTAGGAGGAGATGAACCAGGAAGATTCATCGTCGACGAAACCTTCGTAGAAAAATATCTGCCGGGCAAGGATCCCCTAGTCACGGAACTCGATCGCAGATCTTCCCTTGGAGGCGGCCGCAATGATTGGGGTAGAATTGTCGGCGTCGTTGGAAGAGCTAATCTTGAGGGCCAGGATCGCCCGGATGGCCTGCCCATCGTTTACCAAAACCTGGACAACAATGAGCCCCTGTGGGGATTTCTTCTGACCATACGTACTACTCGCAGTCTTGATAGCATAACCCCGGAGATGCAGTCCAAACTAAAAGAAATACATCCTCAATTGCATCTCTACGACCCGATGTTCCTCGATGAGGCCTACCATGACCTGAATCTTGAGCGCCGAGGAATCACCTGGCTGGTTGGTTTGTTCGCTGTTTTGGCCGTTTTACTCTCGGCAGTCGGGATCTATGGAGTTCTATCCTTTAGTGTGGAACAGCGACGGCGGGAAATCGGAATTCGCTCAGCCATCGGCGCAAGCCGCAGAGAAATTCTTTCAATGATTCTTGTTCAAGGTCTGGTAAAAACCGGATCAGGATTAGTCGTCGGCATCATCGCTTCGTTCTATTTAACTCGTTTCTTGGAAAGCCAGCTGTTCAATGTCTCTACACTCGATCTCGGAACTTACCTGAGCGCTCCAGTCATGATTTTACTGATCAGCCTCCTCGCTAGCTACCTTCCCGCAAGAAAAGCCGTAAAAATCGATCCACATGAAGCATTAAGGGCTGAATAAGCTTGATTGAAATAATACACCACTATTGAGCAGCTAGGAAGTCATCAGCAGAAAATTCTGAACTCACCCCTTGCATAACAAGGGAAAGACATTACCCCTTATATAAAAAGGGTAATTTATGACCAACCACGTTTTTCCAAAAGGTGCGCTTGAGATGCTCATCATGAAAGTGCTCTCCAACGGCTCTCATCATGGATGGGGTATCGCACAAAAGATTCACTTGCTTTCCAGTGAAGCTCTTACTGTGGAAGAAGGTTCTCTCTATCCCACTCTGTCGCGCATGCAGCAAAGAGGATGGATCAAGGGTAGAATGGGACTCTCCGAAAACAATCGCCAAGCCAAATATTACACCCTCACTTCCCTGGGCAAGATGCACCTAAAACAGGAGCAAAAACGATGGGAAGAATTGGCGGCTGGAATCGCACAAGTATTGAAATCCAATGATTAAGACTATGTGGATGAAACTTCTAGACATTCTTTATCGATGCAAAAACTGGATTACTGGGCTCTTTCAATCCCTTCGGCTTGAGAAAGAACTGGAAATCGAAATGCAGCATCACCTCGCATTCTCCAAAAAACATTATGAGCGGGAGGGGATGTCTTCAAATGCCGCCAAAAAAGCCGCACTCAAGGGATTC
>JAKSBQ010000005.1 GCA_022361075.1 Opitutales bacterium
AAGGAAAGACCTATCGTGGCCGGCACCTTGTCGCTAACATCCTTGGCTTTTCGGAAATCCTAAACTCCACCAACGTCATGCCTTTCGACCAGCTCGAACTGATCTACAAGCTCCGCCGCAACCAGTATTTTGTCGCTCTGCTCGCCTACGACTACCCGAAATACCTGAAATCCAATGAAATGAATCTCAAGTGGGTGACACGTCTCAGTATGAACGCCACTAACATCGCTTTTGAAAACGCCCTGCCAAACATGATCTTAACCGCCTCTGGACAATTCGGAACGAATATGGATCCTCTCGACATCCAAACCAAACGCATCGACAACAACGCTGAAGTGATTTTCGGAGAGCTCGAATTTCTTGGAATGGAGGAAGACATTATTCTTCAGGACCCAAAAACCGCCAGAATCGGCAGTCTCGAACTCACCCGAAATAGCAGGCATTTCTGACCATTTTCATCACCCCATCTGAAAAAAGGACGACGGGTCTGGTTGTCCTTTTTGAATCCCCCGGCCTGCAATCCGGGGGATTTTTTGTAACTGAGATAGGGCTGATGATCATCCATCAGCAGAGGTCTTCTGGTTAGATCACTAAATATCCACCTTGTCTTAGTCCCGGATTCTGAAATCAAACGGAATTCTCATCCGCACCTTCACTTCAGCTCCATCCTTCTTGCCAGGCTGGAATCTCCAGCGCAGGATCGCATCTCGGGCAGGTTTTTCAAATGCTTGCTGATCGCTCTTCAGTACCCTTACCTGTTCTACAAAACCTCTTTCGTTCACCACGAACTCCAGGTAGACGCGTCCGTTGACTTTACTGCTCTTCAGCTCTAGCGGATACTGAGGAGCAACCTGTTTGATGGGTTTGGGGATCTCGTCGACATCGATGATGTCGATAATGTCATCGATCGAGTCCAGTTGAATGTTATCCCAGTCGATCGCTCCTGAATTCGGGAAATACCCGCCATCGCTAACATCCAAAGGCCTGAGGTCGAGGTCATCGATCGTCGGGCGGATCTTGATCTGCTCCACTTCTTTCTTTTCGATGTCTTTTGGTTTGGGTGGAGGAGGTGCAGTGTAAATTTCGGGTGGTGGCACCACCCAGTCATTGGCGTCACCATCAATGATTTTCGGAGGCTGCGCAGGGTTTGCTATCCACTGCACCAAGGGCACGAGCAGCATCACTGCTGCGGCCGCAGACAGTGAGTAGAAGAATATTCGGAGGATGGGGACGAGCTTAACGGGTTGTTGGATTTCAGGGAATATTTCAGTAAACGAGGCGTACAGTTCTTTCTTTTGATCGAGGGTGAGATCGTGCATGGGACTTCCTTGCTTCGGGTATAACGTCTTGAGTTGTTCGATGACAGACTGGAGATTTTCAAAATCATGTTCGGCGGACGCGTCAGAATCGATCTCGGAACGAATGCGCTCCTCAGCTTCAGGTGACTTCACCTCATCCAGCAGGTAGTCCATCCACTCTTTTTCTTTCTGATTAATCACGCTCATGATGAAACCGTTTTTTGGGGGTTAACTGCTTCGCAGCATCGACTTTCGCAGCTTCCCGATGGTCTGGTGCAAAATAAAACCGACATTGGATTCCGAAAGCTGCGTGATGCGAGCGATGTCGCGGTATTTGAGTCCATTTTGAAATTTCAACACGATCACTTCGCGTTCCCTTTCAGGAAGATCTTCAATGCACTTCTTCAGCATACTGCGGGTCTCACTTGAGATGGAAGCGCTGGCCGGATCGGGATCCTTGCTAGCGTTCGTTTGTTCGATCAGTATCTTCGAATTCATGATTAGTTTTCCTTCCTTTCGTTTTCGGTCGATTGCCAGATTACGACAAACCGCATACACCCATGGCACCAGATGGTCCCTGATCTTTTCGATATCTGCCTTTGCTAGCTTTAAAAAAGCATCCTGCACAATCTCACGAGCAGTCTCCAGATTGCCGGTCAAATGCCACGCATATCGGGTGAGATTAGCGGAATGCTCCTCGACAAAGCTGCCAAAACTTTCTCTCGAAAAGCCTTTGTTTTCATTGGGTTTCACGGGGTAGTGAGTAGTCTCTGATACAACTACGTGCGAAGAAGGAAATCCTTAAAACAAATTTTAAGGAAAGCTTACCCAAAACCACAAACCCAAACTCCTTAGACGCAATCAGAGTCGTCCCCATCGACTTAAGCGTTCAGACAACAACTTCGAAAAAACTCTCCGCAGCTCCGCGTCCCTCAGCGAGGCAAATAAGCCCCAAAACTAACTCGCGATCGACATCATCAGGAAACCGCAGAATGCAGCGTTGTATTTGCCAAGCTCAGGATCAACTTTCTTCTTAAGCTCCTGAATCGCATCTCGATAACGATGATAGAAATCCCACGACGGTTTAGGCGAATAAACCAATCCCTCCAACTCAAAATGGGCAATGACACCCTTGACCGTCGTGGGTTTCAGGAAAACCTCTGCCTCGGGTCGAAAATAATTGGGGATCACAGTAAGAATCGGCCACTTTGCCAGTTTCCATTTCTTCAAAACCTCCAACATCCCATTAAAACCCTCTTCAACATCTCCGTGGAGCCATGCCTGTAGTCCCCCGGCAAGCTCAATCTGATCCTGAAGGTCCATTTCCTTCACCGCATCCCGAAACTTCGGTTTTTCAAACAGTGAGACCAACGAAGAACCATTCACCATCTTCACCATTTTCTCAACAACTGCTTCCGTCTGTTCAAATCGCTCGATCGCAAACCACTCACGGGCCTGTTCGATACGTTTCTCCATCTGATGCTTTTTCCCAATAGCGAGCATATCCGGATGAGAAAACCCTCCTGGAAAACGGTTGAAGAATTCAGTTTCAGCTTCTTGAAGACGTTGGAGATTCATAAATTAAACCAATTAGTTGAATTAACTATATTTTCAATCTCTAAGTGTGAATTTAGATAAAAAAGCCCGATGAGGCTTAACCAGACACCGGGCCATTTACTGGAATTCAAATCTGAGGTAAGGTAATCAGTTCCAATCACCCAATACGGATTTCGCTGAACGACCCACTTTCAGAAACTCAACTCGTTTCTTCTCGATTACACTGACAAGCACAACCAGAGCAAAACCCCCTGCCCCTACTGCAATCCAGCTCACGGAATCGACGTAATCCACTGCTCGGATGACTATTGCAACGAGAGAAATTCCAACGTTGATGCCACCCAAAACGAGCAACCATTTTTCTCTGATCTGACAGGCTAGTAACAACATCAACGAACCCACACTTGCTCCAACCAATGCCAATAAAATCGAATTATCAAAA
>JAKSBQ010000441.1 GCA_022361075.1 Opitutales bacterium
GGGTTTGAACCAATCGGACGAGCATTTTGGATTCGAGGAACTCAGATAGGAAACCACTCAGTCGTTTCATCCACACAAAATCGGTTATGATAGAATCTCTTCTGTCTTGGTTTTCTAAATACATAAAATTGTCCTTTTCCTATCCAGCCGAATGAAAGCTCGAATTTCCCTAAAAGGAATTCGTTGTTTTTTAAAATTAGATGTCAGAAACGTATATGTTATCCTTGTTTTTAAATATCACTCACTTGTAAGCTCATGACATTCAATGAGTTAGAAGCACTCCAATTTATTTGAAACTCGCTCGGCATCTCCAATTCGAAGTCGTGGCTAAAACATGAAGCGATAGAAACTGAACCGAGTTCAATTTTGTCTTTCCACTAAAATCATGAAAACAATTGTCATTTCCGTGTTGTGATAGAAGGCAAACTGCGCTTCCATCAAATCTCACAATCCACCTCTCCTCCATGCTTGCAGTCACTCACTCCTCCGCGCTCTCAGGGATTGAAGCTCATCCCGTTGAAATTGAAGTTAATACCGACCTCGAAGGTGAACCCAAACTTTTTGTGGTCGGGTTGCCTGATGTGTCGGTCCGAGAGTCACAAGATCGTGTGCACTCCGCCATCATCAACAGTGGCTTTAAAACACCTTTTACGAAAACCATCATCAACTTAGCTCCGGGCGACCTTAGAAAAGAAGGACCCTCCTTCGACTTGCCCATCGCTCTTGGAATACTCGCTGCAACAGATCAACTCAAGAAACAGCCACCCACCAACTGGATGGTTGCCGGTGAACTCAGCTTATCTGGCGAAATGAGACCCATCAAAGGTGCTCTACCGATGGCGATCCTGGCTAAAAAGACTGGCAAAAACGTATTGCTACTTCCCCCTCATTCCGCTGAAGAAGCCTCCATCGTTGAGGGAGTATCGGTCTACAGTGTCAAAAGCCTCTCACACGCCTGCAAATTGATAAACGAAGAAGTCATGGCCGAACCGTTGGTGAGTAATTTTGGAGAAATGGCAGAGAACCTAGCAAATAGCGGACTAGACTTCGAGGACATCA
>JAKSBQ010000454.1 GCA_022361075.1 Opitutales bacterium
TGAATTCTCGGTATTGCTCAAAGTAGTTGTTGAGTTGAAAACCACTGTCAATGCCAAGCATGCAAATTCTTTTGAGTTCAGGACTTGTTTATCGACCTAGGGATCTGTTCCAACTCTTGCGATAGTGTGGCCTATTTAATTAGTTTAGAGGAACCCGGAGTTGAAATATAAGTGCCCTGTAAGGGCAAAAATAAGAACATTTCCTTCTCGTTTAGTTGGTTCCAAGTGACCCATTATGTTCGAAAGAAGGTGATTTGGTGTTCATTTTCGCATTAGATTTGTTGGTTCTGATGGGTATTTCACAACGTTTTTCTCGATGTATTCCATGAGAGAATCGTAATTAGCAAGAATAATTCTCCTCATAGAACCTCGAGAACGTGGCAAGTTCAGTTTTAGGACATCAGAAATGTTCTCTGAGATAGATTGATAGGTGAACTTTGAATTTCTTTCTCTTGTTTTTCTTCGAGCTACGGATTAGCGGAAATTTATTCTTGAAACAAGTATGAGCCAAAAGAATCACCACATGAAGAAGATCAATCCTAAGTGTATTCTGAAGGAGGCACACCAAACTTCTTTTTAAAGAGTGACCCAAAGTGACTGTGATCTTGAAATCCTACCAAGTGAATCACTTCAGATACATTGTAGTTTCCTGATTTTAGAAGCTTTGCGGCTTCTTCGAGGCGAACATTTCGGATGTATGCTGCTGGGGATGCTCCGGTAACAGCCTTTATCTTTCTGTGAAGAGTCATTTTGCTCATGCTCAACTTTTGAGCAAAGGTATCCAGATCGAATTCTAAATTGTCTATTTCATCTTCGATCATTTGCTGAATTCTCAACAAAAAACGATCATTCGCACTGAGCTCAGTTGATTCAGAATTGCTTTGAATCTGGACAACGTTTCTGGACCTAAATTTTTTCTGAAGTGCATCACGTAGCTGCATTTGGTTTTGCAGTTTCTTCCGGAGAATATCGATGTCGACAGGTTTTGTGATGAAGTCGTCTGCTCCAGTTTCAAGAGCGCTTAGTTGCTGTTGTTTGGAACCTAGGGCCGTCAAAATGATCACCGGAATGTGAGCACAAAGTTCGGATTTTTTGAGCTGCTGACAGAGTTCTTTTCCGTCCATTTCGGGCATCATGACATCTGTTAGGATGAGATCAGGTATCAGAGATTGTGCTTTATTCAGGGCAATCTTTCCATTTTCTGCTTCTTCAATCTTAAAATCGTTTTGCAGCTCACTCTTGAGGAAGTCGCGAATTTCTTCACTGTCTTCGACAAGTAGTAGAAGGTTATCAGTCGAGAGATCTTCAATTAACAATTCATTGGTTTGAGTGTTTGGTACCTCATTTGAGGAAGAGGCGGGTTCCTCTGATTCAGGAACGCGCAGTGAGAAGGTTGTCCCACGATTTGGACCTTTTGTCAGACTGTCCACCGTAATCGATCCATTCATGGATTTAACAAGTGCATAGACGAGGGAAAGTCCAATTCCAGTGCCTGACGCATACTGCTCAGTTTCAGCACGATAGAAGGGTTTGAAAATATTCTTAAGCTCTTTTTGCGGAATACCTGAACCGTCGTCGCTAACCGAGAGAAGGATTACTCGGTTTTTTTGGTCAAACTTAAGCTTTACCTGAATTTTGCCTCCTACAGGTGTGTATTTTGACGCGTTTGAGATAAGGTTGTCCAAGATCATCCGCATTTTCTCGAAGTCGGTACTGACTGTGATCGATTCAACAGGTGTATGGAATTCGATACTTTGGTCTTTTTCCTCAATCCATGATTTGATCAGATCAATCTCTTCGCTGATCAGACTGACCAAGTTGCCTTTTGTAATTTTTTCAGGAGTTTGAGTTGTTTCGATCTTCCGGAATTCGAGCAGTTGATCGACTAATTTTTGCATTTTGAGAGCACTGCGATGGGCAATGTTTGCTTTCTCCTGAACTGAATTATCCGATGGATTCTTCATGAGACTTTCGAGCGGACCTAGAATCACGGTCAACGGGGTTCTCAGTTCATGGGAGAGATTGGTGAAAAATTGAATCTTGAATTCTTCCAGAGCGATGATGTGTCGGATTCTTTGTCTGATGATGAAGACGATCAGGGCGATCACTATTAGCAGAATCGCCAGAACTGTAACGATAAACCAGGGCTGTTGCCACATGGGAAGAACTACGAGAAAGCTGACAGTTGCTGGAGTTGAATCGATGTTTCCATCTAAATCCCGACTTCGAACCTCGAGCACATAGTTGTCAGCAGTAAGGTTCAGGAAAACCTTTTGCTTATCTGTAGTGAAATTGGACCATTTGCCATTATTGATTCGGTATGAAAACATCATATCTTTGGTGGGTGTATGGGACCAAGGTGTTTTTGCTGACCACTCAATGATGAGATTTGCGGGTTGAACAAATTTGTCCGGATTTGTGTGGATATGGGTGTCAGGACTAAGTGTTTGTGGACGCCAGCGTATGGATGCAGTCTCTTGTAGTGGAGCGTCAAATTCGTCAGCGCTTGTCGAAAATAACGGAGCATCATGATCGATCCAGACTGACCGATCTTTCATGACTCGGCTGGAAATGTTACTGCGATTTGTAGAGAACGGAAGCTGGACGATTCGAGGAGACCAGGTGGCGCCGTCAAAATAAACGAGCCCTTCATCAGTGACTGCATAGAGATCGTCAACCTCTGTATGAGGAACTGCAGATATGCTCAGAATGTTGTCACTAATGATTCCTGAGTTTTCCCTGAAATGCTCCCAATGGTTCTCAGAAAAACGGATTAATCCGTTTCCTCTTTGGCTACACCATATGTTTCCCTTCTCTGTGAGAATGAGATTATCAATCCAAAGATTTTTGGTATCGGAAACATCTTCCTCAAATGCCTTTTCGAGTTTTCCCTGAGTGTAGCGATAGAGCTTTTGTCCTCCAAACCAGTAGATATCATCTTTTTTTACCAAGCTGATGATGCGGTTGGGCACTTCAGGAGGTAGCAGGTATTTGAATTGATAGTCTCCGTTCGCCAACTGATAGGTCACAATGCCGCCCTTATCTTCCTTACGAACCCGACGAACGTCTCCGCTGCCGAAAATTATTTCGCCCTCATCGGTTTCAAAAACAGATTGCCGATCGATGATTGTGCCAAGTTTGGGGTGTAGATGAGTCGTCCATTGGCCATCATTGTAGATGGAGATTGCAGCGGTATTTTGATGACTTCCCAAAACCCACTTAAGGTTATTGTCTGAGCAGTAAATCCTGAGTGGTTTATCGATCACTCCGTCTTCTATACCAAATTGTGTCCACTGGTCCTTGCCAGGATTGTGCACAACGACCCGTCTATTGTCATTGATGAACCAACTCCTTTTGAGTCTATCTTGACACTGAAAACTCAAAGTCGGGTAGTAGGACCATCGCTTATCTGATGTGTCGATGAGCATGATAGGTTCACGGAATCCGCCGACAATGAGTTCATCTGAAGTAGTGATTAAAAAAGGAAATATCTTTGGAATTTTCACTCCATCGGTAATACTGCTCCAACGACCTTTATGATATAGTATCAAACTGTTTGTTGTGTGTATGACTAATGTCCCGTCGGAGCTCTCTATCAGAATATCATGGTTTTGTGATGGAGCGGGAGTTTCGGGAAATTCCTCCCATTTATCGTGCTCAGGATTGTATTGAAGTAACCCACAATCTAATGAGGTATTCCCTGCGATAAGACCGTATTGAGATGAAGCGAGCAGTACCGTTCGATGAGATGCTTTTTCCGTTATTGAATATGTTTGAAGATTTTGAAGATCTAAGAACCCGTTCGCATCGAATGGAATCCGGTAGATTCTATTGTCGTTTGCATTACTGAACCAGAGAGAGCCTCTGAAATGAACTATATCAATGATTCGTTCTGGCGTGTTGGGGATGATTTTTGCATTACCATCTTTAATTTCCAGTAATCCTGCGGGGGATCGGGCATAAACACGACCGTCTTCGAGTTCTGCAAATTTAACGATTCGTAGATCCATGACCTGATCGTAATCATGAACCATTTCCCAGACTCCATTGGTGAGTCTTCTGAGCCCATTTTCTGTTGAGATATAGACATCTCCATTTTTGCAGGCGTGTATCCCATTTGGAAACGAGGATGAAAATGATTTCGGATAAGGGTAGTTCGTGATTTGCATCCCGTCGTAAACGTTCGCTCCGTCATAGTTAGGAAGCCAGAGTCGGTTTTGATGGTCGACTGTTCCATAGAAGGTATCGATTGTCTTGAGGTCATCCAGTTCCCTCCAACGCCATAATTCTGAAACAGCAGATTCTTTTTCAGGCTGATAAGATTCCTCTGCAGTTAGGTGGTAGAGAGGTATCGTCGAAATCAGCTGAACCATAAATGCGAGTGTCGAAAATGCTGGTGTTCGATACATGTTTTCCTCTTCTGTTTCTACTCAAACAGAGCGAATATACACCGCAAATTCGCTCTTAGAATGAGATTATCGATAAGATTGTCAGCTGTTTCCATGTTTTTAACTCTTTAAAAACTAACAAAACTCTCGAACTTATAACATTTGGTGATCTCATTGAATGTTTTTAGTTTTGTTAAGTAGTTGATAATGAATGAGTTTGTGAGTGTTTTGTGGTTTTGTTATAGGTGTCCTAGAGTTTGATGGTCGTATCCTAACGATTCTCTGGAATTTTAGTTATAGTTTGGGAAACTAGTCGTAAGTGCAGTTACATTGACGGTGCTCATGACCTGTTGATCTGACTATAGTTAACCCTAAAAACGCATGAAACCCAAAACACTCTTAGTTAACCCTTTGTTGGCGATCTTGTCATTGATGGCCTTCATTGCATTTGCTCAGGCTCAGGACGAAATTACTGATGAGGAAGATATATATACGCTATCACCATTCGAAATTGATACATCCGCAGATGACGGATACGTCGCCAGTAATACTCTAGCAGGAACCCGTTTGCGCACGAGTCTTCGTGATGTCGCTTCGTCTGTGAGCGTCATGACCCCCGAATTCCTGGAAGATATTGGTGCGAACGATATGCAGGATGCGCTTCTCTATTCTGTCAATCAGGAGAACGAATTCGAATTCGCTCCTGAAGATGGTGAAGGTGACAGCATCAGTACATTGATTCAAACCCGCTCCAGAGGGTTGGTGAGAGCCACTCAATCCAGACAATTTTTTGTTACGAACTTACGTACCGACAATTATAATATCGAGCGTCTAACGATGGCGAGAGGGCCAAATGCGATTCTTTTCGGTTTGGGAAGTCCTGCGGGCGTGACGGATGCAACACTCAAAAAGGCATCAACTTACAACCGATTCGGATTATTTGAGTTTCGCGTGGATTCCAATGAAGGGCATCGTGAGGTTCTGGATTACAACATGCCTCTTATTGATGAAAGATTAGCGGTTCGTGTAGCACTGCTGAATCAGGACAAGCGCACGTTTAGAGATCCTGAGTATGACCTCGAAGAAAGGGCTTATGTGACCTTTACCGCGAGACCCTGGAAAGGTGCGGTGCTGAGAGGTTACTACGAAACAGCCAATGTTGATCGGGTAAAAGCGAGATCGAATCTTCCGCGCGATGGAGTTTCGGCTTGGATCGCTGAGGGTCAACCGCTTTACGACCACATCAACAAACTGTGGACCTATGACAACGGTGCTTCCTGGGAAGCGTGGAGAGGCCAGTCAGGGGTGAGTGCGTGGGCATTGGATAATCAGAATAAACTGAATTATATTTTTGGGAGTACATTACCTTTTGATGTCAATCAGTATGATCAATACAACCTGGATGCAGACGTGGTTGCTCGTCTCAAGGAAATGGGCACTCAGGCTTTCAACACTCGGGACACAGGGTTGTCCTATAATCGTACGGGTCCTGTAACTACTCTGAGTGACGGGAGTATCTACCCGCTCGACGGTAATATCCTGGGGGAAGCGGACAAGACTACTTTTGACGTGGACATCACTACTTTCACCTTTGAGCAGTCGATTGGTGAGAATCTGTTTGTGGAGTTAGCTTACAATAAGGAAAACTACAACAACGAGTTCCGTGACCCTTTGCGCGGGGGTCAGGCGGTCCTTCAGGCTGATGTTAACTACTACTGGACGGTGGTTGATCCGTTGCCTCGTTCTACGAATGCGAATCCTAAACCTCTCCGGGACAATGATGGGAATCCTGTCATGATCAGAAACCCCTATGCAGGTCAGTATTTTGTCGATAGTATCTTTATTGGTCGCCAGCAGGAGACATCGATCGAGACTGCTCGTGCGACGGTTTCCTATGAGCTGGACCTGACGGAAAAAAACAAATGGTTTGGACGTTACAATTTTGGAGGACTGTATCAAACGCAGACTCGGGACGATTTTAGAACCAAAAGTCGCCTGATGGCCCAGAATGATGAGCTGAATGCCACTCAATATCGGAATGGTCGTAACAATGTGATGCCTCGTGCATACATAAAAGTTCCGGGACTATCGGATTCCCTATTTGGAGATCCCTATGCGCTTGAGTTTGTTGAACCTGCAGACAATGGATATCCATGGTTTGATACTATCATCGGAGGAGTTCATGACGATGGTCGTCCAGAGTTAAGCCGTACCACGGTAGACTCAGCGATGTTTGTCACCCAAGGAGTTTGGGATGGATTGTGGAATGATCAGCTGATTGCAACCTATGGTTATCGTTCGGACAAAGTAAAGATTTACGATTCAGCGGGTGAATATCGTGCAAGTAACACTCCCGAAGAAGGTCAGATTTGGCAGATCGATGAGCTTGCTCTACTAGAGGACCCCAGTGTTGATATTTCCGGTATCACCCGAACGCTCGGTTTAATGTATCATACTCCTATAAATGGAGTTAGTTTATTCTACAATAAATCGAACACCTTTGAGCCACACATCAACAAGAAGGATGTTTTCGGGAATTTGTTGGAGACGAAAGATGGAAAAGGTGAAGAGTACGGAGTTCAGCTCAGTTTGTTGGATGATCGTTTAATCGTTCGTGTGAATCGGTTCACCAACTCGGTCAACAATGACTTCGAGTCCGGTTATTACTATAATCGAGTGAAAGACGATTTGTTAGGATTCATGGAAAATCAGATCCTTACCTGGGCGGAAATTGAGGCAGTTCGTGAGCTCGGAATTGAGGAGCAGACTGGAGGCGGGTATTCGGATGCTGATATCGCCAGAATAGAGCAATACCAGGCATCTCATCCGGACACCAACCCAGATTTTCCGATTTTTGACAATCAGGTTGTCGTGACTCGCGATTACACTTCCGAAGGTTGGGAGGGTGAGGTGTTCATCCGTCCAACTGACAATCTGGATATACGACTGACTGTGGCTAAAACTGAGGCCCAAAATAACAGGGCAATGCCAATCGTTCAGGACTACATCAATTTCCGATGGGATGTATGGCAGAAGTATTTTGGCAGAGCGTTAGCTGGTGAAGATGGTTATGTTCCGGATTATACAGATCCCAGTCAGGATCCGGTCATTGATAGCGACTGGGTCAACGATCCACTCTCTATCGGTTATTTGGCATACACCAATCCAACGAAACTTCCCAGATACTTCGAAACTCTCGAACAGGAAGGTCAGCCAAGTGCATTGGCTAGAAAGTGGAGAGTCAATCTGGTGGCTAATTATCGGTTTACCGAAGGTCGTCTCAAAGGTTTCTCAACCGGATTGGGAATGCGTTGGAGAGATAAGTTGGGTATCGGCTTTGAAGGTAAGCCAAATCCATTTCTGGATAACCCGAATGTTTTGGTTCCCGATATCACTAAACCTATCTATGGCGATGAGTTGTTAAATCTGGATGTGTGGTTCAAATACCGCAAAAAGATTACACTTGTTGGGCATGAAGTGGACTGGACGATTTACTTAAAGATCGCAAATCCGTTCAGAAACGATCCCAAGGTATCACCTCGCGAAGTGGACTATCGCTATGATGATCAGATTAGCGAATACCTGGTAGAGGCGGATCGTAGTTTCACACTTAGCAACACGATCAAGTTTTAGTAGTCGATCCAACCATAGTATTAAAAAGAAGTCGGATAGGCCCGATTTAGTGGGGCGGGCCTATCTTCTTCTAAACATCCAATCTCTGATAGGTGTGCAAAGATCGATCCCGTAAATGCGGTTGATCGAGTGCATCTGAATATCCATACAATGATTAAACATAGCCGAAATTTTGTAACTCGCATGAGCTTAATGGCATTGCTTTTTGCATGCATGGGGATCGAAAGATCGATGTATGCGTCGCAAAAAGTAATCTCCGAAACGCAGCCCAATATATTAGTCATCCTACTCGATGATGCGGGTTATGCAGATTTTGGTTTTATGGGCTGCAAGGACTTGGAGACCCCCAACATTGACCGACTGGCAAAGAGCGGAGTCTTTTTTACGGATGCACATGTAACGGCTACGGTTTGTAGCCCCTCTCGTGCCGGACTGCTAACAGGCAGATACCAGCAACGATTCGGACACGAATGTAACATTCCTCCTGAAGACTCCGGTATGGATCCAAGTGAGATTACGATTGCCGATGCGTTGAGAACAGCAGGTTACTGTACTTACATGATTGGAAAATGGCATGTAGGTAACCGTAGTGCCTACCATCCGAACACGCGTGGATTTGATGATTTTTTTGGATTTCTCGAAGGCGGCAGAGATTATTTTCCTAACGAAAAATTAGATTGTCCGACCAGTTACAAAGCTATTTTGCGGAATCGTAATCAGGTAGACTTTAGCGGATACCTGACTGATGTTTTTACCGATGAGGCCATTCGGTACATAGAGGCAGATACGGAGCGTCCTTTTTTCATGTATCTTTCCTACAATGCAGTGCACACACCCATGCACGCAAAGCAAACGGATCTGGATCGTTACAAAGGCCATGCGCGACAAGAACTTGCGGCCATGACCTGGAATGTAGATTTTAACATTGGACGGGTTCTGGACAAACTTGAAGAGCTTCAACTTCGTAAAAACACCCTCATTTTCTTTCTCAGTGACAATGGAGGAGCGGAGTCGAATCAGTCGAGCTGCTATCCTTTAAAAGGGTGGAAAGGGAATAAATTCGAAGGAGGACACAGGGTGCCGTTTGTGGTCTCATGGCCAGCCCGAATCCCTCATGGAAATCATATTGATAAATTGACCAGTTCGCTCGATATTTTTGCGACTTCGATTGCGGCCGCCGGACTCAACAACACTCCTGGCAAACCGTTGGACGGAGTGAGCTTACTTCCGATTTTATCGGGTGACTCAACGGAGGCTCCTCATCAGAAACTCTACTGGCGTAAAGATCGCATGGCAGCTATGCGAACAGAGACCTTCAAGCTGGTTCGGTTAGAGGGCTTTGGCTATCGTCTCTATTCATTGGAAGAAAATACGGACGAATCAATCGATTTGCGCAAATCACACCCTTCCCAGCTGTCTTCAATGATTGAGGATTTGGAACGATGGGAGTCTGAGTTGGCTTCACCAATGTGGTATGAAGATGAGAATTGGAACTCTGTTACTTATGAAATCCATCAGGCGTTGATGGAAAATCGCGAGCCGCATTACATCACTCCCGGAGAGATGAAGTTATACAAAGAGCAGAACGATAAATAATTTTTTGTATGAAGAAATTAACTCTACTTTTGCCTATTCGAGCACTATGCGTTTTGATGATTTTGCCACACGCTGTTTTTGGAAATCTTCTAGAAGAGTGGCAGGATCCATCGATCATCCAGGTCAATACTTTGGAATCTCGAGCAGTTTTTATCCCTTTTGCGGATACCGTTTCAGCGCTTGAGTTTATCGATCATCCTAAAAACTCTGAAAGGTATTATTCTTTATCTGGCGAATGGGCTTTCAAATGGTCACCCTCGCCTAAAGCCCGCCCTGCTGAATTTTACAAGAAACGGTTCGCTATTGAGGATTGGGACTCGATCACGGTTCCAAGTAATTGGCAGATACAGGGTCATGGAATCCCGATCTATGCAAACGTTAGATATCCTTTTCCTACCGAAAACTATCAGGTGCCGACGGAATGGAATCCGGTCGGATCCTATCGAAGGGAGTTTGAATTACCCCGAGACTGGAAACTTAAAAAAAAGCAGCGTGTTGTCCTTCATTTTGAGGGTGTAGGCTCAGCGTTTTATGTTTGGATTAATGGGCAGGAAGTGGGTTACAGTCAGGGTAGCAAAACCGCAGTAGAATTTGATGTAACTGAATCCTTAACATCTGGAAAAAACCAGATTGCAGTGGAGGTGTATCGCTGGTCAGATGCATCGTATCTTGAAGATCAGGACTTCTGGCGGCTTTCGGGTATCTATCGGGATGTCTATTTGACCCTAAATAAGGAAACACACCTTGAAAATTTTCAGGTCAATGCCGACTTTGATCATCAGCATTCAAAAGGTCAGTTGCGGGTAGTAGTTGAAGCCTCGGCGCAGATTGTTGAAGCAAAACTGATCGATCCGGACACCAACGAAACCGTTTCTTCAGAAAATATTGAATTATCGGATTCAGGGAAGGGTAAGTTTGTGGCGGAAGATCTGAACATTCAGCCCTGGAATGCGGAAAAACCCAAGCTTTACAATCTGTTGCTATCCATGAAAGACAGTGCCAACAGAGTGCATGAGGTCGTTTCACAGCGGGTCGGGTTTCGAAGTGTTAAGATTGAAGACAGCATTTTTTACGTCAACGGCCAACCCATCAAATTAAAAGGAGTCAATCGTCACGAACACAATGCCGATACCGGGCATGTGGTATCTGAGGAAGACATGATGCGGGACATCATTCTGATGAAACGCAACAACATCAACGCGGTTCGCAATTCACACTACCCGAACGCTCCGGAGTGGTATCGTCTTTGTGACTTACATGGCATCTACCTCATCGATGAGGCAAATCTCGAAACTCATGGTTTTGGGCGAGAACCGTTTTCAAAGATTTCGATGAATCCCATGTGGAAAGAGCAACACGTTGATCGCATGTTGCGGATGGTTGAGACCCATATCAATTTTCCTTCGATTATCATGTGGTCTGTTGGCAATGAATCGAGTGATGGGGATAATACGCATGCCTCTTACAAATGGGCGAAACAACGTGACCCTTCTCGTCCGGTTCATTATGAAAACTCAACTCACCTTGATGGCAGAGGCATCTCGACGGATCTGATTTCGAGGATGTATCTCCCTGCAGACGATACTCAGGGGCGGCTGGATCTTTACCCTGAAAAGCCGATGATGTGGTGTGAATACAGCCATGCAATGGGCAACAGTAATGGCAACCTGGATGCATATTGGGATCTCATTTGGAATGAACCACGACTGACCGGTGCTTTTGTTTGGGATTGGATGGATCAGGGGTTGAAAGTCGAGATTCCACATGGACTTAAAGATCCATGGGAACGTGATCACTTCTTTGCTTACGGAGGTTGGTGGGAAGACCGGCTAGGTATCGCTAATGACAACAATTTTTGTATGAACGGGCTTATCTCTGCAGATCAGCAACCCAAGCCCGGTCTGATTGCACTAAAATACATCCATCAACCCGCTAGAATCACCTTAGCGAACGGTGGCAAATCGCTTGAACTCCTTAATCGGGGAGACTTTTTGGAACTCGGTGAGTATCTCGATCTACACTGGAAAGTGCAGGTTGAAGGAACCGTTGTAAAAAAGGGAAAAATCGAACTGCCCCAGATATCGCCGGGAGAGAGCGTCCAGATCCCACTTGCTGATGAAGCTAAAATCAAAAATGAGAGGGAAACATGGTTGACTGTGGAGCTGCGCACGAAATCAGAAAGCCCTTATTGGGCGCAAGGTCATGAACTTGCTTTCGAGCAATTCAAATTGGGCGGAGAATGGAGCATTCCGGAAAAAGAAACAAATGCTGGTTTGTGGGATATCCGGGAGTCTGATGAAACACTTATGATAGACCTAGGTGATCAATCGTTGGTTTTTGATAAACGACGAGCGGTTTTAATTTCCTGGAAATTGGCTGGACAAGATCTATTGGTTAAAGGAGGGCTACCTGACTTTTGGAGAGCTCCTACCGACAATGATCGCGGAGCAGGGATGAACTTGAATCCACGCAAAAGGGCACTTACTGAAAGTAAAATCTGGGAGCAAGCCAGTAAAAATGGGGTGGTGAAAGAAGCAGATGTCGTGGAAACTGCGTCAGGCTGTTCAGTTACCTTCACTGGAGAAATTCTGGATGGAAGAGTTCGACTGAGTGTAAGCTACCTGATGCAGAAAAACGGTAGGTTAACTGTGGACTTTGCCTATAAAACCGACAGAGAGCTGCCGATGCTTCCCAGGGTAGGCACTGAGTGGATTCTACCTTTGGAATTTGATCAGATCCGTTGGTATGGGAAAGGCCCTTACGCGACTTACGCAGACCGCGCTTATGAGCGGATGGGCGTTTTTTCGAATAGCGTAATGGACAACTGGGTGGATTATTCCAAGCCACAAGAAAATGGTAATAAAGTGGCTGTTCGCTGGTTTGAGATTCTTGATGATGAGGGGGTTGGCCTACGTTTTTTGGCTGAAAAGGAACTGAGTTGTAATGCGCTTCCTTGGAGCAAAGAGGTGATTCAGTCAAAAGATTACTCCTGGCAACTGCCCAATCCTGAGCATACGTACGTCAATGTTGACCTCGCGCAAATGGGTGTCGGAGGAGACAACAGCTGGGGTGCTACCGCGTTGGAACCTTACCTTTTGGATGCGAAGTCCTATAACTACTCGTTTAGTGTTGAGGCGATCATTCCCTGATCATCGGACCTATTCATCTTAAAGACTCTGTCTCCAAAGATTCGATGACAATAAATGTTAAGCTCCATAAATCCTCTATTTCCATGTCCATATAACTCTTAGAAAACAATGAAAAGAAGACTGTTACTCCTAGTATTAATCGCTATTCATGCATTCCCCTTTATGAATAGCTACGCCGAGATTGTTACCAATGCACTTGCATTGGAATTTATCGCATCTGAAGATCCTGATGGTGATTCTGTTTGGTTTGATCGTTTAGGGAGCGAAAAAGAATACGATTTTCTGAATGCTGAAAGTGATGTTACCGTAGAAGATTCTTTGTTTAGAGGCATCATTGCTGCATACACCGAAAGATCGACAAGTTCATTTAATTACGATTCTGACGGATTGTATGATGCAAGCTTTGAGCTTTGGATTGATGTTGGCGATCTGAACGCAGGGCAGGAACAAGTCATTTTTGAAGCAGGTGGAGCTAGCCGTGGGGTGTGTCTTTACCTGTCTGATAATACACTAACATGGAATGTTGATGGTGACGGTTCTGACTACAATATCAGTAAAACCTTGTCTTCAACAGGCTTGGTTCACGTTGTGGGTGTTATTGATCTTGATGGATATAAAGACAACCAGTCAAACGATACTTTTTCCTTGTATGTTGATGGAGACCTTGTTCAAACGCAGGTAAACGTGAACATTGATGACTGGTCCGGTTCGAACATATCTGGACTAGGGATGGTAGGAAGCTCTACAACGGGAGCTCAATCCTCTCCAATCAACTTTCACGGAGGTATTGCATTGTATCGTTTCTACAAAAAAGCGCTGAGTGCTGCAGAAGTTGAGCAAAACTATGAACACGCTGAGATTGATGCAAATTTGAGGGTTTATGTAACAGGCATTGAATCCTATGCTCCGAGTGGTTTGGGAACTGACTTATGGAAACCAACGAGAACGTTGTCCGAAAATGGTGTGCTCTATGGCATGAATCGTGTCAATTCAGATGGAACTGATGGTTTGGCTAGTGGGCAATGGATCCGTTGGGACTTATATCGTTCGTATGACAATGGCCAAAGTTGGACTTTTCTAAAGACAGCCATTGATCGGAATGATCATCATGAATTGGCAGACTGTCGGTTTATCTCAAACAAGTGGTTTAAAACTGAAACGGGTAATTATGCACTGTATGCCAAGCATCATTATGCTACAACGGCTCGCAAAAATCTGATTTGCATCTGGAGTGCAACTATTGATGGGGATTATCAGTTTGCATTTACGGAGCAACCTTATGGATACACCTCCGGGGATTTAGGTATTATGAATGATGGCAATATTTACATCATTTCGGCGGCAACAACTGAGGGTGAGATCAACATTTTTGAGGTGAATGATCGCGGTGATGATTTGGCTGCTCACACCGCTAATCTGCATTGGACTAATTCCGATGGTAGCGAAGATCACCGCGAAGCTCCCGATCTTTTCAAAAAAGGAAATTATTACTTCATCACTACTTCTGGTAAAACTGGTTGGAAGCCTAACCAACAAAAATATGCTTATGCCAGTTCAATCACAGGTCCATGGAGTGATATGATCAATCTGGGAGATGAAACAGGTTATCACTCTCAGCTTTTTTATACGGCCTTTGTATCAGGGTCAGAAGAATCCAACCACATATTTTCATCAACCAGAAATTCTCCCATGTGGGGTGGTGCAGGGGGAAGCCAAGCGGTGCATCTCCCAATGTATTTCAATACGGATACCAACCTGGCTACTAATTATTATGATGAGGTCTGGGTAAACAAAAGAACAGGTGTTATCAAAGGTTACCACTATGACCATGGCAGAGAATTGGATATTTCAAGTGTTTCACTGGAAGGTTACAGTGACGACATTAGTGCCATAATCGATGGAGATGAAACGACATCCTGGCTGAATGGGAATACAAGTGGTAAAAACACCATCATTTGGGATCTCGGGTCTTCTAAATTGGTAAAAGCTATTAAGCTTATGCCGGAGCAATACACGACTCATTGCTACGTGGTCGATATCTATGTTGGTGATGGAAGTAACTGGACTAAAGTGTTCGCGGTGAATGGAGAACCACCCGTTGTGCCGATGACTGCTTTCCTCGGACCGATTGATCTAATTGATACACAAGGGCGTTATGTGAAAATTGTTCAATCTGAAACCAGGAAAGATGGAAAGTTGAATAACAGTAATCGCTATTATTTTGGTTTCTATGAATCCGAAATATGGGGTGAAACGATGAGTCAAACCTTGATAGTTGATGAGAATTTCAATGGTTCAGGTATTGGAAGTGCCCCTTCAGGTTGGAGCGTAACCTCTAGTGCCACAAATGCAACAGCACTAATTGCGGCTGTCCCTAGTTCGTCCGATCGGAGCCTTCATATTACTGACACAACTTCTAGTGGTAAGGTTGTGATAGAGAAAAGTTTTACGGCGCAAAAGGGCTCTTTAACTATATTGGAATTTGATGTGATGTTCGATCAAATCGGGACCGGCGAATACATACGCTTAAAAGGAGGTTCAGACTTAGCGGTCGATTTGGTGAACTCTATGTCACTTAATGCCCTGGCGATGACAGATTCAGGCTGGAATCACACCAAATTAGCAAATATACAAGCTGATCAATGGTATCGTATTCGTGTCGAAATGAATACCGATACGGATACATTCGATCTTTATTTAGACAATGAAATGATTTGGGGTGGCGGATTATTTAGGGCGGATGTTAATCGATTGGACAAGATCCTTATTGGAACAAGTAATGCCGCGAATGCTGCGTCCGCGTATTTTGATAATGTAACAATTGATGGAGTCATACCATAGGTTAATAAGTTTGAACAGGCCATCATAATGGCCTGTTTTTTTGAACTTGTATTTAAAAGTAAGCCAATAAGTAATTGCTATCTAGGGAGTCTTGTTTGCGTGCAAATTGAGACGGACTGATCAACTTTTCGAGATAGCCAGTTTAATTTTGATAGATCAATCTAAGCATGAAACTTCTTACCGTCTTGTTTTTATATCTGGTGAATATTCTATATGTTGGATATTCTGTTGAAGGCCCTAACATCATCATCATTTATGCGGATGATGTGGGTTACGGGGATCTCGGCTGTTATGGGGCAACAGGTGTAGATACACCTAATCTGGATCGACTTGCCAGGAATGGGATAAGGTTTACATCCGCTTATGCAACCGCTTCAACCTGCACGCCCTCACGTTATTCGTTGCTAACAGGTGAATATCCGTTTCGAAACAAGAAGGCAGTCATTCTTCCAGGAAACGCTCCGTTGATCATTGATTTGGAAAAGCCAACAATTGCGTCAGTTCTTAAATCTGTTGGTTATACTACGGGATTAGTTGGCAAATGGCATTTAGGACTTGGTCCTTCTGATCAAGCTTTGGATTGGAATGGAGAAATCACACCTGGTCCGAAGGAACTAGGCTTTGATTACTCTTTCCATATGGCGGCCACTGGAGACCGAGTGCCGACAGTTTATATCGAGAATGGCCGGATTGTAGGATTGGATAGAAGCGATCCGGTTTCAGTTAGTTACGATGAGCCTATTGGTAGTGAGCCGACAGGAATTTCACATCCGCATTTGCTCAAGACTCAGGCAGACGAGCAACACGCAAAGACGATTGTCGATGGCACGAGTCGAATCGGGTACATGACCGGAGGGCAATCTGCTCGTTGGAGAGACGAAGAGATGCCAGACACGTTCCTTGGGAAGGCATTGGATTTCATCAAAAAGAACCAAACCGAGCCATTCTTCCTGTTCTATGCAACGCATGAAAATCATGTTCCACGACTACCGCATCCTCGATTTAAGGATTCGAGTAGTCTTGGGGTGCGCGGAGACGCCATTGTGCAGATGGACTGGGGAGTTGGGCGCATTCTGGAAACTCTTCAGAACTTGGGAATAGCAAATGACACGCTGGTTATCTTTTCCAGTGATAATGGACCAGTGCTTTATGATGGATACTACGACGGCGCGGTCGAGCAGAATGGTGATCATCTTCCGGCCGGCCCTTGGAGTGGCGGAAAATACAGCGCCAGAGAAGGTGGAGGGCGCATGCCATTTATTGTTTCGTGGCCATCAAAAATAAAACCAGCTCTCACTGACGGCATTATCAGCCAAGTGGACTTGTTTGCTAGTATTGCGGCCCTTACTGAAGCAGAAATGGAAGAGGGACAAGCGCAAGACAGTCAAAATCTACTGGATTTGCTCGTAGGTGAATCGGAAGTCGGCCGCGAGCACGTGGTGGTTCAGGGTGCGAGCATCAAGTCGATTCGAATGGGAGATTGGAAGTATTTTCCTAAGGGCAGGAATACCGAACGTAAAACGATCGATCGATGGCATCGGGAACAGATTTCAGCTCCCGGAGCTCTTTATTACCTACCTGAAGACCCGCAGGAGCAGAATAATCTAGTCAAAGTTTATCCCGAGAAGGCTAAGTTGCTCAAAGAGCAACTTGAAAAGGAATTGGGAGAAACTTCTTTAGAGCATGCTAGAGCATATTTAGGTGGAGCAAAGGTAGAAAACTAATAGACGGATAATGCCCATATGAAAACAATCTACATTTTTTGTTTGTTTATATTCAGCTCATTGGCTTCAAGCTCTCTTCTCGGAAAGCCTCATAATGTGATTCTATTTCTGGTGGATGACTGGGGTTGGACCGATGGTGGAGTCTTTGGCAGTGATCTTTATGAGACTCCGAATATTGATGCCTTAGCGGAAAGAGGTGTACGTTTCACACAAGCATATGCAACTTGCACGGTTTGTTCGCCTACTCGTGCTTCGGTAATGACGGGTCTTTACCCAGCACGATTAAGGGTGACAGATTGGATCGATGGGCACACTCCAAATTATACGAACACACCCATGAGTGAGCCGGACTGGACAAAAAAGCTGGAACACTCACGAGTTACGATAGCAGAAGCGTTGAGAGAACATGGTTACAAGACAGCAAGTGTAGGGAAGTGGCATCTGACTCCAATCGTTACGCCTGGAAGTGAAGAGGAACTGGCGTATTGCCCAGATAAACATGGTTTTGATGTAAATATTGGGGGAAATCAATACGGTGCACCGGGAAGTTACTTTGCTCCGTTTTCGCAACGGAGAAAAGTGATGTTCAATATGCCGGAAGCTGAAGAAGGTAAACATCTGACCGAGTGTTTGACTGATGAAGCGATCAAGTTGATCGAGGGATGGAAGGATGAGCCTTTCTTCATCTATTTCCCGTATTATGCGGTGCACACACCGATTCAGGGGATACCGGAGCTGGTCGCGAAGTATGAAGATAAAATCAAGCCAGGGATGCTCCACACCAATGCTGGATACGCGAGCATGGTTGAAAGCACCGATCAGTCAATCGGTCGCATACTGCAGGTGCTTGAGAATTTGGATTTAGCCGATGAAACCTTAATTATCCTTACGGGCGACAATGGTGGACTTGATCCTGACGATTCAGGAAGAATTACGGATAATTTTCCTCTGAGGAACGGAAAAGGATCTGTTTATGAAGGCGGTGTTCGGGTTCCCTGTGTGATTTATGCACCTGATGGACGAGCTGGTGTTGTTAGTGATACTCCGGTGATCTCGATTGACTATTTTCCGACCATTCTTGCTGCATTGGGGTTGAGTGATGATAGATATGTTACAGATGGAGAAGACCTCATGCCCGTTGTTCGAGGCGAAGCCAAAAGTTTGGAGGAACGTGATCTTTTTTGGCATTATCCTCATTACCACACTCAGGGAGCCACTCCCTACAGCGCGATCCGTTCAGGGGATTACCGCCTCATCGAATACCATCGGGATGGAAACATTGAACTCTACAATTTAGCTAAGGATATTGGTGAGCAAAACGAACTATCCAGGGAATTACCCCACATCGTTCATCAGCTGAAAACTAAATTACGCAGATGGTTAGAGAGTGTGGATGCACAGATGGCTGTTCCAAACCCTAAATACGATCCAGAACAAGCTACACTCCCTCCAGGGTGGGCCCGACGAAAGTAACCTTTCTGAATATTGTTCTATAACGGTCTGCCAGACGGTGTTAACCAAGAGCATGTTAGGTTCATTAGCTTGTGGAACATGAGCAGTTCAGAATGAAGCAATAATACGTTCCTCTGGATTAATCTGAATTTAATGTTTTCTGGGGAAAGCTGTATCCGCAAGATTACGAATTTGCGGTTTTATGAAGTTGCGAGGATCTAGGATCGTATACTGAGCAATTCGCCAGTGAATCACCAGCTCTTAGAGCGGAATTATATCGCCGCCCTAAGGCGTAGTAAATCGAACTTTAACTTTAGTTTCCAGAAAGGAACTTAACTTGAACGAATGGAGTAAGACTGCTGCTAACTAAACTCAAAGTCGGGCTAATCGCTTCGATGAATTGATTCCAATCCGTCATGGCGTTTTGCGGGAAATATACGATGTCCCCCGGCGTTAGAACAACATCTGCGGCATAACCGTCAAGAATCGATTTCAAATCGACCAATATTAA
>JAKSBQ010000367.1 GCA_022361075.1 Opitutales bacterium
AACACCTAATAGAGAAGCTCAAATGATCGAAACGATTTTAAAACTCTCCCCACCCATTAGGTAGCCGCTACTAACATCAACGGAATCCTCTTGATGAAGGCAAAAGACGATGCCGAAAATCAAAGTTCAGAAGAAACTGACAAGTATGAAGAGTTACTCGTAAACCCTACGGTTCTCAAATTGTTGGAGGCGAGAGGAAAGATGGATTGTGGTGGGCTAGACTATGTTTTGATCAAATACGGTAGTTTCTTCCAATTCGTGCAAACTGTCGGGAACGGTCACGTTTCAGTGTGTATTTCCCAGGAAAGCAATGTCTCTGAAACCGTCGATTTGATCAGGACCTTTCTAGCAAAGAGATCCAACTTCTAGACCTCTGCAAATTTAATCAGTGGTGGCTGAACATCGATTCAACAATGGTCGCATACTTCTTGTTGATGACGTGGCGTTTGAGTTTAAAAGTCGCAGTGATTTCATCCCCTACATCAAACGGTTTTTCAATCCAACGCCACGAATGGACGCGCTCAAAGCTTTTAAAACCCGTCTTTACGGATACACAATCGTGAATCCAATCCTGAACCCACTCTTTTGCCTCTTGAGAAGCTACGATCTTCTCAACTGAATCCAGACTTTCATCCTTCTCTTTGAAGCCTTCGACTGATGGGACCACAAGAAGACCGAGATACTTTTGATCCTGTCCCACAACCATGCAGTTTTCGATCAAATCAGACTCTGCAATCCTGTGCTCGATAGGAACTGGTTCTATATTCTCTCCACTTAGCAAAACCACCGTGTCTTTGGTTCTGCCAAGAATTTTAAGGCAATCGTTAAACGTGATGATACCCAGATCTCCAGTGTTGAACCAGTCTCCGTGGATGACTTTCTCCGTCTCCTCTGGCGAACGGAAGTATCCTTGCATGACTTGCGGGCCTTTCACGTGAATTTCACCTTTGATACCTCTGCCTTGGTGAGGCCGATTCACATCAGGATATATAATCGATTTTGTCTCAGGATCGACGATGCGCACATCTGTGTTTGGCCAGATTGGACCGACCGTTCCAATTACTAGAAATTCCCTCCTTCTTACAGAAAGGACCGGGCTCGTTTCGGTAGCCCCGTAACCTTCAAGCACAGGAATGCCAATATAGTTAAAAAACTCGTCAATGTGCAAAGGAAGCGCTCCTCCCCCAGACACCGTGCACACAAATCGACCTCCAATAACCGCCCTCAATTTGGAAAAAACCAGTTTATCCATTATCAAGTGAGGGAGAAATGAGAACATAATCGCAATCGCCGCACCAATTTTCCTCATGAGTCGCTTGGGTCCTGAAATATACTCCAGTTCCAAATGTTGATCAGTAAAAATGGCAAGTGCAGTCTTTTGAACGTATGCGAGAGCATATGCGGTGTTAAAAAGTCCCCTACGCACGATATTTGCTGAACGCACATTGTGTTGAATTCGTGCGTAAACATTTTCCCACAATCGCGGCGCAGAAACCATGATGTGCGGTTTAACCTCCTTCATGTCTGCACCAATTGTGCTGATCGAAGAGTAGGTCATTTCGATGCCTCGTGCCATCGCGATGAGCTCGAAGGTTCGCTCGTAACTATGCCAAATCGGTAAGATAGACAACGCCTTCCACCCCCGTACAATTCTCACTGGAACAGCCTCAACCTGAGACATGATGTTACCGTGAGAGAGGACAACGCCTTTAGGCCGTCCAGTCGTCCCCGAGGTATAAATCATCGTAAAAGGGTCGTCTTCCTTGATCTTTTCGAAACGTCCGTCAACCACTGCATGACCGTGCTCCACAGCGGTTTTTCCTTTTTCCATTAATTCCTCCAAGGTAATAATCGAAGAGTCTTTGACCTGATCATCAGTGAGGTGAGCACCATCCATCACCACAATTCGATCTAGTGCATCAAGCTCATCGATAAACTTTAGAACTCTTTCGAGATGGGTTCGATTTTCCACCACTAAAAATTTGGATGCCGAATGACTGAGAATGTAATTCACTTCATCGTGAGTCGCATCATTCCCTCTGGGAACATCTACACCGGCAGCAAATGTGATTGCCATACTCGTTACCAACCATTCCAAACGATTGTCCGCCAAGATCATCACACGATCTCCAACTTGCAACCCACAGCTTGCTAGACCTTCTGCAGCCAACTTGGCGTTGTGAATCAACTGATCGTAGGAGAGTTTATCTCGTTCGCCGTTTGCGTTAGCATGGCCCACCAGAGCGGTGGAATCGCCGAAATGAGAAGCCATCGCAAGATAAAGTTCGGCAACGTTTTTTGAGTCTCCGGGCATGGGACCCATCATTTTCTGATCTGACATCTTTGGTAACTAATTCTGTCGGGGCAATCAATCGTTTGAATTGACTCGTGTCATCGAGTTCATTGGGTATTAGCGGAACAGCTAGTCAATATAAGTCTACAATTTACACAACTCAATGATTATTAAGCCTAAAGTAAGGGATTTTATCTGTGTGACCACGCACCCTTCCGGATGTGAAACCCACATTCGGGAAGAGATCGAATACGTCAAAAATTCAGGTAAAATTCAAAATGGACCCAAAAATGTCCTGGTGATCGGAGCATCAACCGGTTACGGACTGTCTTCTCGTATCGTCCCCACCTACGCATGGGATGCGAATACCATAGGAGTATTCTACGAGCGTCCATCCACAGAAACAAGAGGAGGAACTGCAGGTTGGTACAATTCTTATTTTTTCAAAAAAATCGCCACTGAAAACGGTCGTTACGCCAAAAATATTAACGGCGATGCATTTTCAAAGGATATCAAGAAAAAGACTGCTGATCTGATCGAAAAGGATTGGGGAAAAGTAGACTTGATCGTTTACAGTCTCGCCTCTCCGCGACGGACCGATCCCGAGACCGGAGAAATCTACAGCTCGGTCATCAAACCAGTTGGCAGTACCACTTTCACCAGTAAAAGCATTCTCACCGACAAAGGCAAAATCGTTGAAGCAACTATTGAGCCCGCAACCGACGAACAGGTCAGAGGAACGATCAAAGTGATGGGGGGAGAGGACTGGCAGCTATGGATTGATTATCTCAAAGAAAGAGGTCTCTTATCCGAAGGATTTCGCACAGTGGCCTATTCTTACGTGGGCCCTGAACAGACCTGGCCGGTCTACAAAGACGGCACGATCGGTAAAGCAAAAGAACACTTAGATGAAACGGCACGTCAGATCACTGCGCAGAACGAAGCATTAAACGGTCGCGCATTTGTTTCGGTGAACAAAGCGGTTGTGACACAAGCAAGTTCGGCGATTCCAGTGGTCCCTCTTTACATCGCGATTCTTTTTAAGGTGATGAAACGTAAAGGCGTGCACGAAAACATCATCCAGCAAATCTACCGACTCTACAAAGATCACCTGTGTGGCAAGCAGCTGGCAGAAAATTTGGAAGACATTCGAATCCGGATTGACGATTTGGAACTCGAGGAAAGTGTACAGGAGGAAGTAGCAGAGATTTGGGAAAAGATTGATCAGGAGAACCTTGATGAACTGGCAGACTTGAAAGGTTATCAAAAAGATTTTCTCCAGCTCTTTGGATTCGAGTATGAGGGAGTAGACTACGAAGTTGACGTTGAGCCACACTGCGATGATCCTGAGGTGATCCAGTAACAAAAGCTATTCGTTGAACCCTACCTACAAGTCGATCCTAAGACAGATCTCGTCCCTCCTGCTGTTTTGGAAAAACGCCAGGTGGGATCGCTTCGACTGGATCTCACCACTTTGTATGACTGTTCTGGGAGTATTCAGCGTCATGTATATTTACTCCTCTCAGGTCTACAACGGCGGAAACTTATGGCTGAAACAACTCATATGGATCGCTCTAGGTTGGGCGGTTTATTTCTTGATTTCGTCCATCAACTACAAGAAATGGATGGGGTTCGCTCACCTGTTCTACATCCTCGTGATCGGACTCTTGTTAATCGTCATAACTCCTTTGGGAACCGAAATCTACAACGCCAGGCGATGGATCAATATCGGACCATTCTCGATACAACCTTCGGAAATAGCCAAGATTTCCACATTTATTTTGGTTGCAAGAATTCTATCCAAACACCACTTTCACAGTTTAATTGATTCAATAACGGCATTAGCTTTAGTATTGATCATCACGTTGATCCCTACTCTTATCATCTTCATACAACCAGATTTGGGATCGGCTCTGATTATACCCATTATGACTTTCTTCGTGCTTTACAGTGCAGGCTTTCACAAGAGGTTTTTTGCGATCTCTTTGGCAGCCATCCTACTGGTCATTTCGATCGTGGGATTTGACCTGTATCGCTACGAACAATTCTTGAAGAACAACAACCTAACAGCTCTCGAGAATCGCAATGAGTATCGAGAACACTCCTGGGTGCCGTTGTCGGACGGACAAAGAAATCGCCTGTTAACATTTATCGCCCCGGATCGCATCGATCCTCAGGGCCTTGGTGTTAGCTGGAATGTTCGTCAGTCCCGCATTTCAGTTGGTACCGGAGGTTGGGACGGCAAAGGCTGGACGAAAGGTACTCAAGCGAAGCTAGGGTATCTCCCCCAAACGGTAGCCTACAATGATTTCATTTTTTCGGTGATCGCCGAGGAATCCGGATTTATTGGGGCCGTAACAGTCCTTCTGCTCTTTACGGTTTTGATGTTTAACGGCATCCGAATCGCTCACATTGCTAACGATCGATTTGGTCAGATCCTGGCCATCGGCGTAAGCGTATTTTTATTTATACACGTATTTGTTAATGTAGGAATGACTATGGGAATTACACCGGTTACAGGACTTCCCTTACCATTTCTAAGTCAAGGAGGAACCTTTCTTTTAAGTTGCTACACGCTTCTTGCCATTCACCAAAGTATTTATAGGTATCGCGAGAAAATATAACTTTTTCAAACTTCACATATCACCAGCTACTTAAGAAAGGTTCTTATCCGACAAAGGAAAAAGAACCATGGAAACACAGGACAATCTAACGGATGAGCAAATCGCCTCTCACAACAAGGAGTTGAGCGATGCTCCCGAACACTCAGATAACGAGACTATTCAGACCAAAAATCTGAAAGAAGCTGCTCAACAAAGGGCAAAGAAGCTTCCTCTCGTCCAAAAAATCGCGAAAAACATCAGCGGAGGTTCCTCAGATTTTACTGAAATCGTCGTCAATTCTGAACCTCTTGAAAAACGTGTCGCTCTCATCAAAAACGGCATTTTGGAAAAGTTCGAAGTCGAACGCTTTGGAGACGAACGGATGGTGGGTACGATCTTTCGAGGAAAAATTCAGAACCTCGAACCCGGTCTAAAAGCCGCCTTTGTCGATATCGGTCAGTCCAAAAACGCATTTCTTCACTATTGGGACATTCTTCCCGCCGCCAACGACAACAGCGTTGAGATCGTCCGTGACAATGAGTCCGAAGATAAGAAAAAGGCGAAGCAGAAAATCACCATCAAAGACATCCCCACCAAATACCCGATTGGCGCGGACATCATGGTACAGATTACCAAAGCATCGATCGGAAACAAAGGGCCACGGACTACCACTAACATCGCGATTCCCGGCCAGTTTCTAGTTCTTATGCCTTTTTCCGGACAATGCGGAATCTCTCGAAAGATTCAGGACAAAGCCGAACGCACACGTCTCAAAAGAATTCTCAAAGACCTAACTATTCCTGACGGGATGGGCGTCATCATGCGCACCGCCGGCGAAGGGATGAAGGAACGTTATTTCGTTCGCGATCTCTACAATCTGGTCTACATCTGGCAAAAAATTCAGGAAAGATGGGAATCTACTGACGAACCATGCAAACTCTACGAGGAGCCAGATATCATTTACCGCACTGGTCGGGATTTCCTTACATCTAAGATTGATCGTGTTCAAATAGACGACAAGGAAGCCTATCAAAGCGTAGTCGACTATGTTGCCCGGGTTTCCCCTCGCTCAAAGTCTAAGATCATCCATTTTAAGGAAGACATTCCGATCTTCGAACGCTTCAACATTGAGAAGCAGATCACCCAAACTTTTCAACGCAAGGTCCCTCTCCCCTCAGGTGGTGAGATCGTCATTGAGGAAACCGAAGCACTCGTTGCAGTCGACGTCAATACCGGTGGTCACAAGGGAGCGAACAAAGACGGTAAAGATTTCATTCTCCACGCCAATCTTGAGGCAGCTGTCGAAGTTGCTCGTCAGATCAGGCTTCGAAACGTAGGTGGTTTAATCATCATTGACTTCATCGACATGAAACAACGGAAAGATCGAAACTCCGTTTACATGAAGATGAAGCACGAGATGAAAAAGGATAAAGCAAAGTGCCACATCCTCCCCATCTCACAACTTGGCATCATGCAGATGAGCCGTCAGCGCCACAAAGAGAGCACGTCGAGCGGCATCTACACGACCTGCCACTACTGTTCAGGACGTGGAATCCTGAAATCAGACCGTACGATGAGTGTCGAGATTCAACGAAAGCTAATAAGCTCGGTTCGTCATCTGCGCCAAACTTCTCCAATTACTGAGAAGAAGAGACTCTATGTTCTGCTTCACCCTCTCAATCTTCAACGATTGAAACAAGAGGACGAGGAGATCCTTGTGGATATGGAGCGCGAACAAAACATCAGTCTGACTTTCCGCGCTGACCCTGCGATTCATGTTGAAAACTTTAGAATCGTAGACGCGAAAACCGGGCAGGAGATTCGATAATCCAAACTTTACGCCATGAAGGTTCTGTTGGCTTTCGATAAATTCAAAGGTTCGCTCACGGCACAGGAAGCTTGTCGCCTGGCAGAGGATGCTTTGTTCGAAATCCAACCGGATCTCTCAATCGAGCGTGCTCCATTAAGCGATGGTGGCGAAGGCTTTTGCAGCATCCTAACCGAAGGGTTAGGTGGCGAAATCCGAGACTATACAGTCACCTATCCGGAGATTCATCCCGGCTCGGGGCAGATCGGCTATGTGCCGTTGGCTGAAGTATCTGACGAAGTTAG